>JBAXYG010000197.1:0-3180 GCA_041670905.1 Bacteroidales bacterium | reverse complement strand
TCGGATATTTCTTCGTTGCTTGCCAGAATATTTGAAAATCCTAAAATGGCATTTAGTGGGGTTCTGATCTCATGACTCATATTGGCGAGAAATTGAGATTTTAATAAATCTGAGCGTTCGGCACGTTCCTTTGAGATTATCAAATCTGCTTCTCTCAATTTCAAGAAATGTTTTTCAATGTGCAATGCGACTATGGTCAATATTAATATACACAAAATTACAATTGAAAGAACTAATATGGTAGTTTTGTTTTTCTCAAAAACGCCCTGGGGAAAATCATAATAAGTTGCATCCTTCGGAAAATTCTTTGAAGAAATACCGATTTTGTAAGGGCAACATAATTAAGTTGTTTTCTTACATTTTCTACCCTCTTAAAGCGTATTTTTTTTGTAGTATCTTTAATGGGGTTCTTAATCTTATCTATTGTGTTTATGCACATTATATTGGCTAAATCCTCATTTGAAGAGAAGACTCCACCTGCAATTCTTCCTTCTTTTACTCCATTATCAATAATAGAAAATACCGGTGAATTGGCAAAACTAGTTATCATTTCATTAACGGCTTTTGATGATATTGCAGATTTTGTGGCACTGTCTCCTTTATACCATGAAAAAAAGAGTATACCGAAATTTTTATCCAGTTTACTAAGAGAATCCAGCATTTGGTCTGTTTCCATATCAATCGCCTCAAATCCTATAAATTTAAATTCAGGGAATGCGCGGTTTACAACTTTTTTAACAACATTCCTAGATGTCCGGCATACATATCTTTCATCCGAAATTAAAACCAGACCTTTCATGTCTGGGATAAGATCCTTCATCAATAGTATGGTTTTTAAAATTGGAACAGGAGTAGAGATAGGTACAATATTAGCTTTTCCAAAACTTGTAATAAGCGACTCTTGCTCTTTATTGCAAATTTCCTTATCAGAGATAAAATCTTCAAGTGATACGGTGAATACTTTTTCTGTAGAAAAGACAATAGGAACATCCTTCCATTGATTAATTATATAATTGTGGTAAAAAACCCAGGCTCCATCACCATAAAGAATAACTACTTTTGGCTTATTAGGATACTTTCTAAAAATTATTTTAGCATAATTATTAAAATAATCAAGGTTTCTATTATAATCAAGTGATAAATGTTCGACGTGGATTTTTATGTTATATGATTTTTTAAATTCTAAACAAAAATTTTCATAAACTGATATAGATCTGTCATTTGTTTTGTCGTAAGTATTAATATATAATATGTAGTCATTCTTAAAGATATTATCAACAGTGTTATTATTAGCAAAACATTTATTTCCCAAAATAGAAGATAAAATGATAATTGAAGCGAAGATAATCCTCATAGAGTATTTTAGATCTGTTTATGTTTCAACAAATATACAAAAATCTTAATTAACTTTGAAAGATAAATTCATATATATGAAAAGATTTTATTTGATACTTTTTTTAGCTATACTTATGAAAAATATAGGATCATATGCTCAGGACACTACAATTTTTATTGCCCCAATGATAATACCCGAGCCTGTAAAAGTTGAATTGACAGGTGGGTACTTCCTTTTAAATGGAGAATCCGTTATATTACCGATCAACAAAAAGACAAAAAAACAGATTTCATTTTTACGAGGATATCTTGCGCGGTTTTATGGTATAGAACTGAAACGAGGAAAAAAAAGTTCTAAATCAAATTATATTGAATTAATTATAGATGAGAGAGTTTCTGCAAAAGAAGGAGCATACACTTTGTTTGTCACTTCAGATAAAATCGTCATAAGAGGTTATAATGAGCAAGGTCTTTTCTATGGAGTTCAGACTTTAATTCAATTACTTCCGGTAGAGGGTAAGCTTATGATACCATGTATAAAAATTGAGGATGAGCCACGGTTTGAGTATAGAGGAATGCATTTGGATGTTGTAAGACATATTTTTCCGGTAAGTTATATAAAAAAATTTATTGACTACTTGGCTCTTCATAAAATGAATTATTTTCATTGGCATCTTACTGACGATCAGGGATGGAGGATGGAGAGTAAGAGTCACCCGAGACTTAATGAGTATGGAGCGTACAGAGATGGGACTATAATAGGCCTTTTCCCCGGTACCGGGGTCGATTCTACCAGATATGGTGGGTTTTATACAATTAAAGAGATGAAAGAGGTTGTTGAATATGCCGCTAAAAGATATATTACTGTTGTGCCTGAAATAGATATTCCCGGACATTCAATGGCTATACTTGCGGCATATCCGGAGTTTGGTACTGAACCTGATAGGGTTGTGAAACCAGCAATAACATGGGGTATATATAACAGACAAAATAATGTTTTGGCACCAAGCGAGCCTATGTTTAAATTTCTTGAGGATGTTTTTACTGAGTTGATGGATATATTTCCGGGAAAATATATTCATATAGGGGCAGATGAATGTGCCCATAAATGGTGGAAAACAGATCCGGAGACTCAGGTTTTCATTAAGGATTATAATTTAAAAGATGAGAATGGGCTACAGCGTTATTTTGCAATGAGAATATCAGAAGTAATAAAGGCAAGGGATAGGGAGGTTATCGGTTGGGATGAAATAATAGATAACGGACTTATAGCGGGAATGATACCAATGGTTTGGAGGAATGAGAAAAATGCATATAAGGCAATTAAGCAAGGGCACAAAGTGATTTTTACTCCGATGAACTACTCTTATCTTAATGCAAAACAAAAAGATAAAGAAGATTCATTGGCACATCCGATGAGAACAATAAAATTAGATAGAGTTTACAATTTTGAACCAGTTCCAGATAGTCTCTCGAAGGAAGAAGCATCTCTGATATTGGGTGGGCAGGGGTGTATGTGGACAGAATATTATGATTCCCCTCAAAGGGTGGATTATGCAATCTTTCCGCGAATATCAGCATTATCTGAAGTTTATTGGAGCAGTAAGGAGAAAAAAAATTTGCAAAAGTTTTTAATAAAAATACCTAAACAGCTCGAAAGATACAGGCTTTGGGGTGTAACCTATTTTAAATGATTCGTTTCTTTAAAAAATTGCCTTTTTTTTTTATTTTAAAAATTATTGCCTTACATTTGCAACCCATTTGGTCTCTTAGCTCAGTTGGTAGAGCACGACACTCTTAATGTTGGGGTCCAGGGTTCGAGCCCCTGAGGGATCACTAAAAAGG
>JBAXYG010000196.1:0-3201 GCA_041670905.1 Bacteroidales bacterium | reverse complement strand
GATTGAAATAAAAAATTTGTAATGAATAAACTTTTAAGTATCTTAGTTGAACAAAGGTAACGAATTTTCATTTATGGATATTAGTTCTGCAGAATTACATATAAAACTTAAAGAGTTTTTTGGTTTTGATTCGTTCAAAGGGAATCAAGAAGATGTTATAAAACATCTTCTTGCTGGAAACAGTGTTTTTGTTCTGATGCCTACAGGAGGAGGAAAATCTCTATGCTATCAACTTCCGGCACTTTGTTTGCCCGGAACAGCAATTGTGGTATCTCCCCTAATTGCTTTAATGAAAAATCAGGTTGATGCCATAAGAGGCTTCATCCAAAATCAAGAAGGAATTGCACATTTTTTAAACTCATCCCTTAACAAAGCGCAGATTCAAGAGGTAAAGGATGATTTGCTAAATGGAACCACAAAGCTTTTATATGTTGCTCCAGAATCTCTAACAAAAGAGGAAAACATAACTTTTCTCAAACAAATAAAAATCTCTTTCTATGCAATAGATGAAGCTCACTGTATCTCGGAATGGGGACATGACTTTAGACCTGAATATAGAAAAATCAGTTCAATTGCAAAGGAAATAGGCGATGCACCAATAATTGCATTGACTGCTACTGCAACACCAAAAGTTCAAGCGGATATCCAGAAAAATCTTGGCATGTCCGATTCAAAAGTTTTCAAATCTTCATTTAATAGAGAAAACCTTTATTATGAAATAAGAGATAAATCAAATCCAAAAAAAGAAATTGTCAAGTTTATCAAGGAAAATTCAGGTAAAAGTGGCATTATCTATTGTCTAAGCAGAAAAAAAGTTGAAGAAATTGCTGAGTTTCTCTGTGTGAACGGAATAAAAGCCATTCCTTACCATGCTGGACTTGATGCCAACACCCGATCTACAAACCAAGACAGATTTCTCATGGAAGATGTAGATGTAATAGTGGCAACAATAGCATTCGGAATGGGAATAGATAAACCTGATGTACGCTTTGTTATTCACTATGATATTCCTAAAAGTTTAGAAGGGTACTACCAAGAAACAGGAAGAGCAGGAAGAGATGGAAAAGAGGGTCAATGTATTGCTTTTTATAGTTATAAAGATATTCAAAAGCTAGAAAAATTCATGCAAGGAAAGCCTATTTCTGAACAAGAAATCGGAAAACAACTTTTGCTTGATACTGTTTCATATGCAGAATCAAATCAATGTCGCAGGAAAATACTCCTGAACTATTTTGGAGAAACATATCCAAATGACAATTGTGGATCATGCGATAATTGTCTGTACCCTAAAAAGAAGTTTGACGGCAAAGAGTATATGATAACTATAATTGAACTCATAAAGTCCCTAAAAGAGGAATTTAAGACGGAATATCTTTCTAACATTTTAGCTGGAGTTACAAATTCAATTATTAAATCTTACAACCATAATAAACTTGAACTATTTGGCATTGGTAAATCAAAAGGTGCACATTTTTGGTCTGCCATTATCAGGCAAGGAATTATTTTGCATTTGCTTGATAAGGATATTGAGAGATATGGCCTTATTTCTGTTACAAAGAATGGTGAAAATTTTTATAAAAGTCCATATACTATTATGCTTACTGAGGATAGAGAATTTTCTAATGGAGAAGATAATGAAGATGAAGAGATAGTTTCTATAGGAAATAATAAGCATTCGTTGGGAAGTGGAGGCGGTGACCCTGTTTTATTGTCCATACTAAAAGATGTAAGAAGGGATTTGTCTAAAAAAATAAATCTCCCAGGGTGGGTAATATTTAACGATCCGTCCCTTGAAGATATGTCAATCCAATATCCTATCAATATTGAAGAATTAAAGAATTGTCAGGGAGTAGGTGAAGGTAAAGCCAAAAAATTTGGTCAGAAATTTTTAGAGGTCATTGATCGGTACGTAAAAGAAAACGAGATAGTACGTCCTCATGATTTTGTTGTAAAATCGGTTGTTAATCGCTCTGCTAATAAAGTTTTTATAATTCAAAGCATTGACAGAAAACTCCCTTTTGAAGAAATTGCCAAAGCGAAGGACATGTGTATAGAGGAACTTTTAGATGAGATTGAATCTATAGTAGGCTCGGGGACAAAACTTAATATTGACTATTATATTCGTCAAACCATTGATGATGATAAAATTGATGACATATATACTTATTTTAAGGAAGAGGCAATATCTGATTCGCTGAGTGAAGCATTTAAAGAATTAGGTGGAAGCTATTCCGAAGAAGAAGTCAGATTGGTACGCGTTAAATTCTTGTCAGAATTAGGCAACTAATTCGAGCCACCTTGTCTCTTTTTCATCCAGAAGTTTTATTACTTTACCAATCCTTTCAGAAACTTCAGTAATCTCTTCTATAGAAAGTGTTCCACTATATAATTTATTTTCTATCTCTTTTTTCTCTACTGAAAGAAGGTCAATATCTTTTTCCAATTGTTCTAATTCTCTTTGTTCTTTATAAGACAGTTTCTTTTTTTGACTTTGAACAACCGATTTCTGTTGGGAAATATTCTTTTTTCTATCAGTATCCTTTTTCTCAGACCTCATTTCATTTGCATTCAGTTCTTTCATATATTCATGATATTCGCTGAAATTACCCACAAAATCCTTAACCTTACCATTCCCCTGAAATATAAACAGATGATCTGCAATTTTATCAAGAAAATATCGATCGTGTGATACAACAATTACCGAACCCTTGAAATTTTTAAGATACTCTTCGAGAACGTTCAATGTAATAATATCAAGATCATTAGTAGGCTCATCAAGTATAAGAAAATTGGGGTTGGTCATTAATACTGTAAGAAGATATAGTCTTCTCCGCTCTCCCCCACTCAGTTTTTCAACCTTTGTATTTACCATAACCGGAGGAAACATAAAATATTGCAGAAAAGTAGTTACTGAAGTCTGTGTCCCATCACTTAAGGTAACAACTTCTGCAATATCATGAACTATATCAAAAACTGTCTGATCCTCTCTAAAATTAATTCCTGATTGATTATAATATCCAAACCTAACTGTCTCACCTCTCTCAATTTCTCCAGAAGAAGGAGATAATTTACCAGTCAGCAAATTAACAAACGTACTTTTACCTATTCCATTTTTACCAATAATACCTATTTTCTCTCCTGGGGAAAAATTATACGTAAAATCCTGTAACATACATTTCTCTTCGAAATAAAAAGAAAGTT
>JBAXYG010000195.1:0-3231 GCA_041670905.1 Bacteroidales bacterium | reverse complement strand
TCTCAATTTTTTCTACAGAAATATTTTTTTTAGCAAATTGTGCCAAATCCGATTTACTGAACATAGAACTCCCTCCTATAATTGTAGTTTGAACGTAACGTTTCAAAATCCTGCGGTCTTGCTTTAAGAGATTCATTATCGGCACTCACATCATAAATATTATTAAGCATTGCTGACACTTCCGCTTCACTTTTATTTTCAAAGTTTAATTTGACGCGATCTTCCTCCATATAAAATTTCTGCAACTCACTAATATTAAAATGTTCTCCGATAGAATGTAATATCGATACTGTACCATTTATTTTACCTTGTTTGGAGTATCCTGCAATATGTGGGGTTGCTATATCAGCCTTTTCAAAAAGTGTTTTGTTAATTACAGGTTCGTTTCTCCACACATCAATGATAGTAGCTTTTAACCTCTCAATATTAGAGATCAAAGCAACTTCATCTACTATCTCCCCACGTGAAGCATTAATAAAAATTGCCCCGTTCTTTAATTTTGAAAAAAATGATTCACCGGCAAAATTATCTGTAGTTTTATTAAGCGGTATATGAAGAGTCACAATATCAGATTCTTCCAGCACTCTATCAAGAGAACAAAAATATCCTTTATCATGATTTTCATTATTCTCACGTGGCGGATCATTTCTCAACACTTTCATTCCTAGATATTCAGCAAGGGATGCAACCTTAGATCCCACATTCCCTACCCCAATTACTCCGAAAGTCTTATTTTTAAGGTTAACCTGTTTTTGTTGTGCAACCGTATATAATGAGGTAAAAACATATTGCATAACTGCATAAGAATTACATCCTGGAGCATTTTTTACTTCAATAAAAGCTTTTTTACAATAATCGGTATCAATATGATCAGTACCTATTGTTGCTGAAGCTATAATAGAAATCTGAGTCCCGTCAAGAAGATTTCTGTCACACTTTGTCCTCGTCCTTATAAGTAAAGCGGATGCTCCTCTAATTATATCAGAATTTATTTGAAAACCTTTAACATAAACAACCTCAAAGTAGGGTTCTAATACCCCTTTTAAAAAGGGTATATCCATATCCGCCACTATTTTGAGTCTATTATTCATTACGAAAGTATTATTTTATCTATGTAATTTCCCTGAAGCAAACTATTCATTTTTTTTATAATTGCATCAGTCTGAAAATAAAGTTGTGAACGAAAAACCGATGAATTTATCTTGCAATAAAGATTTTTATCCTTATAAAACTTCTTTCCTGTCAATGATGCCGCCTGAGAACCGACAATCAAATCCCATGTCTCAAATATTCTTACTCTAAGAAGCCCATCTTCAAGACCATCTTCCTTTACATAATTTGCAAGTAAATCACCAAGCTTTTTAGCATTGTTTCTTTGCATAGTTAAACCCTATTAATTTCACCATTTTCCACATAAAAATTCGCACAATCAGCAGTAAAAGTATTCACTATAGTAGAAATTCTTACTTTATTACTGTCAGTAATAAATATTTGGCCGAAAGATTCACTTGTTACCATACTGAGAAGTAATTCGACCCTATTCATGTCTAGCTTATCAAAAACATCATCAAGAAGCAATATCGGAGTAATTCCATAAAGACGATCCATTAATGCATACTGGGCAAGTTTAAGCGAAAGTAGAAAAGTCTTTTGTTGACCCTGAGAACCACATTTTCGAATCAAGTGACCATTGAGTAGAAAAAGAATATCATCTCTTTGTATTCCCACCGTAGTATATTTTAAAAAAATGTCCTTAAACATCTCCCTGTTGAGAAGTATATTCATTGGAGCTGCATCAAGATCCGATTTATACTCAAGTTCTATTACTTCTTTATTTCCTGAAAGTTTTGAATAATATTCTCTGGCAAGAGCAATCAACTGCTGACATAATTTTTTTCTAGCATTATATATATAGTCGGCATGAGGAACAATTTGTTCAGAAAGAACATCAAGAAAATCTTTTGAAAAATTTTCATTTTTAAGCAATTTATTACGTTGCATAAGTATCTGATTGTATGCCTGTATATGTAAAAGATAATTTTTATCAACCTGCGATAAGATAAAGTTCATAAAACGGCGCCTCTCATCTCCGGAATCATTAATAAGAGATGTATCTGCTGGAGATACCATTACAATAGGAATCAATCCGATGTGTTCGGATAATTTGGAATATTGTTTCTGATTTCTTTTAACTATCTTCTCTTCCGATTTTTTAACTGAAATGGCAATCTTCTCTTCACAACCGTCATCCATCATATAAGTGCCATTCAAAGCCGTAAAATTAGTTTCATAAGTAAAAGTATATTGATCAGAAGAGAGAAAAAAGCTCTTAGTCATGGATAGATAATAAATTGCATCAAGCAAATTGGTTTTTCCCTCTCCATTATTACCTGAAATACAATTTATTTTTGGGGAGAATTCAAGCTCGGCAACCTTGATATTCTTGAAGTTCTGAAGTATGATTCTCTTAAGATACATTATCCTGCTGATATAGTACAAAAGTACAAAATAATGTTTGTGATTACCATTTTTGTTGTAAATTTGCGACCTGCATAATTATTTTTCCGCTAAATAAAAATAAAAAAATATAACAATGTCACAGAAAACTCAACACAACGAAGAAAAAGACAAGGCCGTAGGAACAGCTGTATCCGGTTTTGAATCTTTTATAACAAAACATCAAAAGCACATTACAAATGCACTATTAGCAGTATTGGTAATTATCGCAGCAATTTTTGCTATAAATAAGTGGTATATCACTCCTCTTCAAAAAGAAGCAATGGCCCAAACATTTGTAGCTGAACAGTATTTCCGTGCAAATGAATTTACCAAAGCCATGAATGGTGATGGTAATTCTATGGGGTTTACTGATATTATTGACCAATATGGCAAAAAAGCCGGAAAAAGTGTATACATGTATGCCGGCATTTGTGAACTCCAACTTGGCAATTACCAAAATGCAATAGATTACTTAAAAAAATATAATGGTAAAGACGAAATTCTTGCAGCCAGAACATTTTGCTGCATTGGTGATGCATATGTTGGATTAAAAAATAATTCAAAGGCTTTGTCTTTCTATGAAAAAGCTATTTCAGAAGCTGATAACTTATACACTGCGCAATATTTGCTAAAGGCAGGAATCGTAGCAGAAGAACTTGGCAATAATGACAAAGCACTTGAATTCTACAAAGAAATTCAGGTTAAATATCCTCAAACATTTGAGGGTTATGA
>JBAXYG010000194.1:0-3243 GCA_041670905.1 Bacteroidales bacterium | reverse complement strand
TTTTATATAGTATGAAATATTTGCAAGAGAAGCTTTATTTATCTGATTGCCTATATATAGTGAGTCAAAATACTTACCATGAATATCATTGGTCGAATAAATGTCAACTACATGTTCCCCGTTACTTAGTTTAGAACAGGAGACTCCAAAAATAACAGACAGAACCAGAACAATAATTATTAAAGCTATTCTGTATTTCTTCATTTTATATATTTTTTAGTTCATATTCATCTGCATCTGCCCATGAAGGAAATCTCTCTCTAAAAGAGAGCAAAGGTTTCTTATCAAGCTCTGAATAAATTACATCAATCCCATTGATTCTCATTTTTTTGCCAATATTCCCGCCTCTGGAATCCACAATCAAAGAGCCTCCATTGTATTCACACTCATTATCTGAACCCGTTCTATTGCAAAAAGCAATAAAACTAACATTTTCAATTGCTCGTGCCTTTACAAGAATATCAGCAGCTTCTATGCGGGAAGTAGGCCAATTTGCGACATTAAGCATCAAATCATATCCATTTTTCACATTCCTCAACCAAACCGGGAATCTCAAATCATAACACACTGACAATGCAATCTTCCACCCTTTATAATCCACAATACACTTTTCTTTTCCTCTTGTATATGCCTCATCCTCTCCAGCAATGGAAAAAAGATGCCTTTTATCATAATGCCACTCTTCTCCATTTTCAGTTATAAAAAAGCATCTGTTAACTCTCTTTCCTTCCTCTATTTTAATAGGAATAGAAGAAACTACCGCCGATCCTGTTTTTTTTGAAATTTCTCTCAGCCATGAGGAAGATATGCCGTTCATCTCCTCAGCAGCAGCAGAATTCATAGTAAACCCCGTTGAAAAAAATTCCGGAAAAAGGATAATATCCGGTTTAAACTTTTTCTTGCAAAAAGCCATAACGACAGTATCAAGCTTTTCAATATTTTTTCTTGAATTTTCCCAAACAATATCTGTCTGGAACAGTGCCATCTTCAAAAAGTTATTGTTCATCTAAAAATTCCTTATCTTTTTTCCTGGAAATTTTATTCATTATCAATGCTATAGCACCATCTCCTGTTACATTTCCGGCAGTTCCAAAGCTGTCCATTGCAATATATAATGCAATCATTAGACCTTGAAGATTAGCATCAAATCCAAGCATAGTAGCTATTAAACCAATCGCTGCCATTATAGCCCCTCCTGGTACTCCTGGGGCTGCGACCATAATTATTCCCAACATAAAAATAAATCCACTGTAAACATCCAGTCCTATTGGCATTCCCATACTAAAAGAAATCGCAAATGCGCAAGCCACAATTTTAAGAATACTTCCTGAAAGATGTATTGTAGCACATAAAGGAATGACAAAATCAGCTATTTCATCCCTAACTCCGTTCTTTTTTGCCTGCGCAAGAGTTACAGGAATCGTTGCGGCAGAAGATTGGGTGCCAAGAGCAGTCACATAGGCAGGTAACATTGTATATAATGCCTTAAATGGATTTTTTTTGGCAATAATACCTGCAATACAAAACTGTGTTATAAGCAATGTCACATGCATGGCAAAAATCACAATTATCACCTGTAAAAACATGCCAAGAACTGCTACAACTTTTCCCTCCGCACCAATTTGTAAAAAAATTCCAAATATATACAGGGGCAAAAGAGGAATAATTGCTTTTTTTATGACAACATTTATCAAATCTCTAAAATCTATCATCAGCTTTTTAAAGGTATCACCTTTAACTACAGATAAGCCTAACCCTATTATAAATGCTGTTACAAGAGCTGAAGTTACACTCATTAAAGGTTTCATTTCAATTGTAAAAAATGGTTGCAAACCACCATTCATGCTTATACTTTTAAAAGAATCAGTATTTGCCAATAATTTAGGAAAACTCCAATTACATATAAAATACGAGAAAAATCCCGAAAAAATCGTCGAAAAATACGCTATGATAGCCGTAATAAGAAGTAATTTACCTGCCCCCTTGCCCAATTCAGTAATACCTGGGGCAATCAACCCTATTATAAGCAAAGGTATTATCAGCCCCAAAAAATTACTAAAAATAGAATTAAAAGTAACAAATAATCTTACCGACCAATCAGGAAAGATAAAAGAAAATGCAATACCTAATGCAATTGCAAATAGTACTTTTGGAAGCAGTCCAAGTTTTTTCATAATTATTTCCTAAAATACCCTTAATTAACAGCACATCCGTCATTACCGGAAGCAGTAGCCCATGCACGGGACATCACAAACGTATTAAATACAATAACAATCTTTCCATTCTTATCTATGCATATAATTCCTCCTCCTGAACCATCCATTTTATCAATCTTATTCCATATAACATCATCAGCAGCAGCCTGTAATCCAATACCCTTATATTTCATTTGAGCATAAATGTCATGAGCCACACATTGTCTTATCCAAAGTTCACCATGTCCAGTACTTGAAACACCCACAACATCATTATTTGCGTACGTTGATGCACCTACAATTGGAACATCACCTACCCTGCCCCATTTTTTTCCGGCCATACCACCAGTAGAAGTAGCAGCAGCAATATTTCCATTTTTATCAAGAGCAACACATCCTACTGTACCCAATGGTTCCCCCTGCTTTTTCTGAGCATTCAATTTTTCAAGTTCTTTGACCCTGCCTTCAGTAGTAAAATAAGAGTTATTTACAATTTCTAGTCCCTGTTCTTTAGCAAAGAAAGACGCACCTTCTCCAATTAAGAGAACATGTGGAGTTTTTTCCATAACAAGACGGGCAGCTTTAATGGGATTTTTTATATCTGTCACCCCAGCCACAGCTCCTGCCATAAGATTACTACCATTCATAATACAAGCATCCAATTCGTGTTTTTTTTCTAAATTCATAACAGCACCCTTACCTGCATTAAAAAGAGGGCAATCCTCCATATAAACTACAGTAGCTTCAACAGCATCTAGCGCCGAGCCACCTTTAGCAAGGATTTTCTTACCAATTTCGAGAGCTTCTGAAAGAAATATTTTATTTTGTTCTTCCATTTCTACCGACATTTTATGCTTTCCTCCAGCACCTGCATGAAGAACAATCGCCCATTCCTCTTTTTGAGTTTTTTCTTGAACAGACTGAGCACATCCTGATAAAACCAGCAATAAAACTAATAGAAAAGGAATCTTTCTCATATCTAAGTTTATATTTTCAAAGTTAATTTTACAAATATAAAAAAAAGGGCATAAAATGTGCCCTTTAAATT
>JBAXYG010000193.1:0-3263 GCA_041670905.1 Bacteroidales bacterium | reverse complement strand
GAAATCCTTTGTGGAAACTATATCAGATGATTCTTTTAAGGGACGCATGCCATTCAGTCAAACAGAGCAAAAAACAATAGATTTTCTTGCTCAAGAACTCAAAAATATTGGATTTGAACCTGCATTTGGAAAAAGTTACTTTCAGGAAGTTCCAATGGTGGGTATTACTTCTCAGGTAATTGGAGAAGTTACTTTAGACTTTGCTTCAAAATGGAAATATGGATTATTTCAATCAAATAAAATTTCTTTATGTTCAACTGAAGATGTAGCAATTCATTCTTCTAGACCGGTAGAAAAAATAGAGATTGAGGAGGCTGAAATGGTTTTTTGCGGTTTTGGAATTGATGCTCCCGAGTATGTATGGAATGATTTTGATGGGATATCGGTCAAGAATAAGGTGATTGTGGTATTGATTAATGATCCGGGGCTATATTCGGAAAATAATGATAAAAAATTTTTCAATGGGAGGGATCTTACGTATTATGGTCGTTGGACATATAAATTTGAAGAAGCGGCACGTCGAGGTGCGGCCGGTGTTCTTATTATTCATGATGACTATGGGGCAGGGTACGGATATTATGTTGCAAGCAGAAGTGCTCAAATGACTAATTTATATATTAATGATCCTGAGTTGTTGATGAGTCGTTGTAAAATTGAAGGTTGGATAAGCTCAGATGCCGCTTCAAAAATATTTTTAAAACTAGGGTATGATCTCTCGGAGTTAAGAAGTGCTGCAGCAAAAAGAGGGTTTAAATCTTTTGAAATGAAGACTAAATTCTCTTGTTTAATCAATAATACTAAAGAATACAAGAAATCATATAATGTTGCCGGCATATTAAAAGGAAACTCAAAATTGAATAAAGCGATTATTATTACAGGTCACTGGGATCATTTTGGTGTAGTTAAAAACATTACAAAAAGTGATGAGGGTAAGATTGATTCAATATATAATGGTGCTGTTGATAATGCAACTACAATGGCATGGGCACTGGAGATAGGGAGATCGTTTAAAAAACTTAAATACAGGCAAGAACATTCCGTAATGATACTGTTTCCTACTGCCGAGGAGCAGGGATTACTTGGCTCCAAATATTATGTTGAACATCCTGCTATTCCTATCGATAAAACTATAGCTTGTCTTAATAACGACATGATGGTGCCGCGGGGTAAAATGAAAGACCTTATGTTGATAGGATATGGTTATTACCCAAAGCTTGATAGCTTGTATGAGTCTGCTGCAAAAAAGCAAGGTAGGTATGTTACTTCTGATCTTGATGCACGAATGGGATTGTTTTTTCGTTCTGATCAATTTTCTTTTCACAAGAAGGGTATTCCTTCTAGTTGGGCGATGGGTTGTTATGACAGCCGCGAGAATGGTAAGGAGTGGGCGCTTGATAGTTGGAATAAATTTCTTAAGGAAGTATACCATACTACTAAAGATGAATATGATCTTAATTGGGATTGGAGTGGAATAGTTGAGGATACTCAGATAGCTTTTGAGGTCGCTTACAGATTATGTAATGAATAGTAGGCTAATTGGCTATATTTTTTGTTTTTATTTCAGTGCTTTTTTTCTGCAATCTCTTTCAAGTGCATGCGTTATATCTGGGCACTTTGTGTGACATACCATTGAGATAGTGTACATCCGCCCGATGCAAAAGTTTACATGTTCACATTCGCTGCAGGTTGATTCATCACCTTTCTTGAGTTTGTTTACAAAATCCGTGTCACGGACCAAAGCACGTGCTATTTGTACCATATCAAATCCTGCGTCAAGGATTTCGTCTATTCCTTTTCTTGAAATGACACCTCCTACATATACTAATGGAATATCAAGAGCCATTCTGAATTTTTTAGCTTCTTCAAGAAAATAATTTTCCTTGAAAGGTACTGTAGGTGCCATCATTTTTCCAAAAATGCTGACAGCTGCTTTGAGCCACCATTGTTTTAATGGCATGTAGTGGGTTATTGCTTTTATTGGGAATGGCCCTTCCATTACATACATCGGGGCTCTGCTGACAAAACCTCCGCTCAGCACAAGAGCCTGAGCTCCAATTTCCTGTAGCTTTTGTGCTACTTTTATAGATTCATCAATTTCCATTCCTCCCTTAAATCCATCTCTCATATTCATTTTTACAAAAACGGCTAAATCTGTTCCGGCTGCATTCTTGACTTCCTGCATGACCATTTCCATAAAACGCATTCGATTATCAAGAGAACCTCCAAATTCATCATGTCTATGGTTGGTATAAGGTGAAAGAAATTGTGAAATAAGATATCCGTGACCAGCGTGTATTTCTATTGCATCAAATCCAGCCTCTTTTGAAAGTGTGACAGATTTGCCATATGCTTTTGCTATTTCTCCTATTTCATTTTTTGACAATTTATGCACGAAAGTAGGGGAATAGATATTGATACCTCTACTGGCACCTCTTGGTGTACATCCGCATATTGCTTTGTGAGACATATTTCCACAATGGCCCAGTTGAATGGAAGCTAGAGCCCCTTCTTTATGTATGGCATTGGTGAGTTCTTTAAGTTGAGGTACAACTTCTTTTCTCATCCAAAGTTGGCGTTTAAATGATAGCCCACTTTTGCTTACTGATGCATATGCAATGGTTGTCATTCCTATTCCTCCTTTGGCAACAGAAATATGGTAGTCAAATAATTCCTGTGATGGATTGTTGTCAAGACACATTCCTTCAAATGCTGCCGATCTGATTGTTCTGTTTCTAAGTACAATAGGACCCACTTTGAAAGGAGTAAACAAGGTATTGTTCTTATTAGCATTCATTTTTTTATTATTTAATATCTAATAAATAAAAGGAATAATTTTTTTCCTTTTTAAAGAGGTGAACTCTTTTCCAAATTCCTCTTCATATTTTTTGTATAGACTATTGGCTCGTGGTATAAGATTGGCACATGTCCATATTGCAAATACTAGTCCTGCAGGGGACCATGTAAGAAGAGCAAATCCGACCCATTCCAAAATTTCACCGAAGTAATTGGCTGAAGATATATATTTAAACATTCCTCCCATCGGTATATAGTGTTTTGAATCGTCAGGTTTTCTTAAGTGTCTGATAATATAGTCTGAGTGAAGGTTTATTATCATACCGGATATAAAAATAATTGTTCCTATTATGAATTTTTGGCTTTTTAACCATGAGATAGAATACATGTTTATAGGAGAGAGAGTATACAACCATTTTCCCTGTATGTAAGCATTTAAAAAATTAAATATCATACCAAGAGAAATAATT
>JBAXYG010000192.1:0-3274 GCA_041670905.1 Bacteroidales bacterium | reverse complement strand
GACTTTGTCGTCTAATGTGTTGCTGTTTACCTCAATATCTCCTCTTATGATATCATGCATCCTGATTATTGTGTTTTCAGGAACCTTGAAGCGGATTGTCCAATGTTTGTCATCCTTTAATTTTTTAGCCACAATATCAGCCGGAAGGGTAAGCGAATTATTCAATTCGTCTCTTACTGTATAATTATAAGTGAATACCTCTTTTTTCTCTGCTGATTTTTTTCTTAATAATTCAAGTTCTTCCGGAGTATCAAATGCATAGTATGCAAATCCCTTTGAAACCAGTTCTTCAGCATATTTTACGTATATCTCTTTACGTTGGGATTGTCTGTATGGTGCAAAAGGATGTTTATCCGATGGAATACAAACAATTTTTCCTTCTTGATCAACACCTTCGTCAGGTGTTATTCCGCACCATCGCAGAGATTCAATTATATATTCTTCAGCCCCAGGAACAATTCTTTGGGAATCTGTGTCTTCGATTCTTAAAATAAAATCTCCCCCTGCCTGTTTTGCAAATAAATAGTTATATAGAGCTGTCCTTATTCCTCCAATATGTAAAGGTCCGGTCGGACTAGGTGCAAAACGTACTCTTCTTTTTTTCATACTTTATTTTCTGGTTTTTGTGCATTCAACATTCGTTCTCTCCTGATATATGCCGGTTCTGATTCCAATTCCGCGATTTCTTCGCTGCTTTCAACAATAAGCGCAGGCTTCCCGATTATATGTTCTTTTCTTTTTATTTGTGATTGCTCTGTGGTGTGCAAAGGTATCCCTCTATTGTTAAAAATATAATCATCATCTTCAATTTTCATGATAATCCTGTTTTCCTGATTGATAAGATCTTCACTTATTTCAGGAAGTGAATTCATTACAAATCCTGTTGCAATGATAGTTACGGAAATATTTTCTCCCATACTATCATCTTTTACCACACCTCGTTTGAAGTTGCTGGTAGGCCCTGTATATTCTTTAATATAATCCATAATCTGGGAGAGTTCATATGTCTTCAGTGCCATTCCCGGTTCACTGCTTGATGTTATATTTACAAGAACGCTTTTAGCAGTCTTTAAGTCATATTCGTTTAGAAGAGGAGAGACAAATGCTTTTTCAACAGCTTCAAGTGCTCTAGTTGGTCCGGAAGCTATACCTGTACCCATAAGTGCCATTCCGCTGTTTTTCATTACCATTTTAACATCGGCAAAGTCTACGTTTATGAACCCTCCACATGTGATGATTTCTGCAATACTTTTTACGGCAGTTGCCAACACTTCATCGGCTTTTGGAAATGCTGAGAAAACATCGAGTTCTCCAAACATCTGATATAGTTTCTGGTTATCGATGATAAGCAGGGAATCTACCTGTTTATTCAATTCCTTAACTCCTTCAATTGCCCTATATAGAGCTTCAGGGCCTTCATCCCTAAAAGGAATAGTTACAACTCCGACAGTTAGCAGTCCTTTGTTTTTTGCAACTTCGGCAATAACAGGCGTTGCACCAGTACCGGTTCCTCCTCCCATCCCGCAAGTTATAAATACCATTTCGGTATCTCCCTCAAACAATTGCTCTATCTGACTTAGTGATTCTTTTGCGGCTTTTCTTCCTTGCTCCGGGTCACAACCTGCACCCAGCCCCTTAGTGAGGACACTTCCAAGTTGTAGCTTATCAGGTACAGAACTCATCTGTAATGCCTGATAGTCTGTGTTGCAAATTACAAAATCAATATTTTTAATTTTTTGGGAGTACATGTATGAAACTGCATTATTTCCGCCCCCACCGACACCGATAACTTTTATGATATTGGATCTTTTTTTCCAATCTGTAGGTATAATTGTCTCCATCTTTCTATGCTTTATTGTTTTTCATATCACTAAATAAATCTTCAAAGATATTTCCAAAACTCCTTTTCTTTTCTTTAGATTTTTTTATCTGAGGTGCGGACTTATCTTCTTTTTTTATTTCGGTAATCTCTTCAATAGTTTCGGAAGAGAACAAAGAATCAGAGCGTAATGATTCGGATTTTAACTCATTAGACTGTTTGAAAGAAAATCTTCCGGTATCTCCTAATATGTTTTTATCTGCTTTGGCTCTGTCAAAACCAATAAGAATTAAGCCTACTGCAGAAGATGAGTTTGCATTGAAGCTGCTTTCATGCGAGCCGTCGGCTATTGTTCTTTGAGGTGCAGCTAAACGTACATTACAATTTAATAATGCTTTAGCAAGTTCAATTATGTTTTCCATATAGCAAGAACCTCCTGTAATAACAATTCCTGCAGGTATTTTTTTTAAATACCCTGATTGTTCAATCTTATAAGCAACAGCATCAAAAATTTCGCTCATTCTTGCCTCTACAATTTGGGCCAGTAAACGTAAAGAAACTTCACTGTCAGCACTTCCACCTACGCCAGGTATTACTATTTTTTTATTTTCTGGAACACCTTCTTCTATGCAGCATCCATATCTGATTTTCATTTGTTCAGCTGCTTTAGAAGAGACGCAAGTACCATAGCGTATATCTTCAGTAATAGAATTTCCTCCGAAAGGTATTACAGCAATATCAACTATGATATTATCTTTTATAATAATTATATCTGTTTTTCCTCCACCTATATCTACCAATGCAACACCGTTTTCCATCTCTTGTTCGGTCAATACAGCACGTGCCGATGCGACAGGGGATAGAACGGTCTGACTTATATTTATTTTGCATTTTTCAATAACCTCTTTTCTTTTTTTGATAGAGATGCTTTTACCTACGAAAATCTTGAAAGTAGATTCTATCTCCTTTCCTGACATTCCTTCAATATCATTTACGTCAACTCCAATAACATCTCCAATATTATAGTTTTGTGGAACCACATCAATAATCTGTTCTCCATCACCTATTTTTGTTTTGTATTGTTCTTCTGTTATCTTCTCAATTTCCTTCTTTGTTATAGGTGTGTCAGGATTATTACGCTTAAAAATGGATGTAACCGTTTCACTTCTGATAAATGATCCTGATAATCCCATAATTACCTCATCAATAGGCTCATCTATTTCTTCTTCTGCTCCACGAATGGTTGGGAGCAGAGTTTCATAAACTTTTTGAATATTTACTACGTCACCTCTGATAATTCCTCTTTTTTTAAGAGGAGCCTCATTGTAAGCAACGATTCTTACTCCTGAGGAAGAATCCTCTCCAATGATGGTAACCACTTTTGTGGTTTCTAAATCAATTGCTGCTAAATACTTTCCCATATAATTATTTACAAATAATCTGATTTTTATATTT
>JBAXYG010000191.1:0-3302 GCA_041670905.1 Bacteroidales bacterium | reverse complement strand
CCCTTTTGGGTTTTAAGTAAGCCAGTAATAATGTCAAGAAGAGTGGTCTTTCCGCACCCTGTTTTTAGTGTGTGCGAGCTGATTTTTCAATATTCGTTCATTTGCAATGTCAAATTGTTCCATATAAAAATTTTCGGAATTATGTACTTTTGCAATCTTTACTGTACTCCAGAAATCGTCAATATGTTTAAGCATCTTTCTGAAAGAGGAGATTGTTTCATCTCCCAATTTTTCTGAGCGGTTGATATTTTTGTGAAGAGTAATGAAAATTAAAATCCCAATAATTAATATAAACATGGTAAATTCAAATGAAACCATCATTGCAACTATTACATGAGACAATGCAAATATTGCTTTACTTGCCATGTTTAGATAATAATAATAATATGTGGTTACTTTTGGTATTTCGTTAGTAAGTATCTGTATGTGGTTATGCTTGCTGTTTCCATTAAGAAATTCCCAATCACTGTTAAGTATTTTCTTAAACAGTCTTTGCCTTAAGCTGAATGAAAATCCCTGTTGATATGATGATTGCATTATAGATTGAGCGTAATTTAGAAGAGCAATAACTGCAAGAGCTACAGCATAGACAATAAGGACAAGTTTTAGGTTCAAACCTACTCCTGATTTATTAAAAAAAGTTTCGATAAAGTTTATAAAAGTATTAGAAGAAGGACTTCCATTTGGAGTTAATAATCCGAGCAAAGGAATAAGAAGGGCAATTGATAGACCCTGAGTGAATCCTAAAAAGAGAGAGATAATAAACTGAAAAATAAGCCTTCCCGGCTTGTACCGGAAAAACAGGCCAAAGCTTTTTATAAGAAATATATTATTTTTCATAAGATAAACTCCTTTTTATTAAACAATAAGGGCTGTAAATATAATACACAAAAAAATTGATTTGCTGATGGCTTAAACAATGACGATCATGTAGAAAAGTTCGTTCTTTTAACAAGGCTGCCATAAATAGAAAGTATGATGTTAACAAAGGTAACCAATATTAATTAATTTTTTATGATAGAATTTTTTAATTTTACTATCAATTATAATCAAATGGATAAAAAGAGAATCGTTGTATATGTATGGATTAGTTGTCTTGTTATTGCTGCACCGTATTAGATACCAGAAAACCCTGCGCTACATATTGTGACAAAGAAAGAATCAGTAGAGGATTCAGTTTTATTGGTTCTTGATTTAGTATTAAAAACAATAGAAAATTTATAAATCCAGTTTACTTTTTATAATTATTTGCAAAAGTAAATTTAAAATGCATATATTTGTTTCGTATTTTTACGAAATGAATATATGCACTCAGAAAAGAAATTTTTTACCACGGACCAGATAAAATTAGCCGGTTACGCGAAGGCGCTATCAAATCCAGTTAGGGTTTTCATAATGGATTACCTTGTGAATAATATGGATAAATGCTGTTATAGTGGTGATATGGCAGAAAATCTTCCAATTGCCCGTTCAACCCTATCAGAACATCTTAAAGAATTAAAGAAGGCAGGATTTATACAAGGAGAAATTAATCCTCCGTATATAAAATATTGTATAAATTACGAAAATTGGGCTGAGGCAAAGCAAATGTTTGAAAAATTTTTTAACATATAATTTTTTAATTAATTATGGATATTAAAATATTAGGAACAGGTTGTCCTAAATGCAAGGCACTTGAAAAAATCACCCGAGAGGTGGTAGAAAAGAATGGCTTTAATGCCACAATAACCAAAGTTGAGGATATTATGGAAATTATGAAATATAACATAATGTCAACCCCGGCTCTTGTTGTTAACGAAAAGGTAGAAATTAAGGGGCGCATTCCTTCTGCTGAAGAGATAAAAAATGTATTGAGTAAATATTAAAAACCAGTTAACATAAATGAAACGTTCTTTATTCTTAAGTCTTGCCTTTATGTCAATTTTTGCTTTTTTCTGCAATGCTCAGGATGGCAAAATGAAATCATCAACTGTTTCAAGCCCTGAAAAGGTTGAAGTGTATTATTTCCATTTTACTTCACGATGTGCAACTTGTCTAGCGGTAGAAAATGAAGCAAGGGAAAACATAAAATTTTTATATGGCAGTAATATAAGTTTTAAATCAATAAATCTGGATGATGCCTCAAGCAAAGAAATTGCAAAAAAGCTTAAGGTCTCTGGTCAGTCTCTTGTGATTGTGAAAGAAGGAAAGCAGATTAATCTTACAAATGATGCTTTTCTTTATGCGAAAAACAATCCTGAAAAGTTCAAATCAATATTAAAAGAAAAAATTGATAAATTTTTATTATAGTCCCCAATGGATTTTTTAAACAGCTTATTTGAAAATAACTCAATACCTTGGATTTCGGCATTTTTGCTTGGATTAATGACAGCAATAAGCCCCTGTCCCCTTGCAACCAATATTACTGCTATAGGTTTCATAAGTAAAGATATTGAGAATCGTAATAGGGTCTTCATTAACGGCCTTTTATATACACTTGGCAGAGCAATAACATATACGGCTATCGCTTTTGTCCTTTTCTTGGGGGTTGATCAATTTAAATTTTCCGGGTTCTTTCAACAATATGGAGAAAAAATTTTAGGTCCTTTGCTTATAATAATAGGGTTTTTTATGCTTGATATTATTAAGATAAAATTTCCGGGTATGAGCGGATTGACATCAAAAATGGAAGAAAAGAAAGGGTGGGGATATTTTGATACAATACTTCTCGGAATGTTGTTTGCTCTCGCTTTCTGTCCTTATAGTGGAGTTCTTTATTTTGGAATGCTTGTTCCTATGACTATAAGCAGTGCTTCCGGATTATATCTTCCTTTGGTTTTTGCAATAGCCACCGGTATACCTGTGATAATTATTTCATGGTTACTTGCTTACACTCTTTCTGGAATAGGAAATTTCTATAACAAATTAAAGTTGTTTGAAGTATGGTTTAGACGAATCATAGCCGTACTATTTATTTTGGTTGGTATTTATTATATAATCAGAGCGTTCTGATATTTTTTTAATTTAATAATTCGTTTTTTTACGAAATAAGTTTTTATATAATGGAAAATAAAAAAGAGTTAAAAACTCTAATTTGGATAATTGTATTATTTGTGGTGGCTTTCTTTCTTCCGATTGAGAGTGCCAGATTCAATACTGCCATCGATGCCAGTTTGGATCTTGTTAAATGGTATGCAAGAGAACATGTTATATTATGTCTTCTGCCTGCTTTTTTTATCGCGGGAATTATTTCTATTTTCGTAAGTCAGGGTTCAGTTTTGCGTTATTTTGGTGCTAATGCAAAAAAATGGGTATCATATACT
>JBAXYG010000190.1:0-3308 GCA_041670905.1 Bacteroidales bacterium | reverse complement strand
TCCATCGACCTGAAAATATAAAACGCTTCGCCACGACAATTTTAACATTTGACAATGAGAGAAATATCATATGACAGTGACCATTTTGTATTTACAGAGTTGGTAGACTGAGAAATGGTAGATAGGTTTGAAAAATAATCAAATTAGAAAAACGAAAATGAATATTAATTATTAAAAAAGGATAACAAAGTAATGAAAAAAGTATTTGCAATTTTAGTGGCCGTTTTAGCTATAATACAATTATTTTCAGGTTGTAATAGAGATATTAAAGAGAAGGATTCCTTCAGTATTGCTTTTCTGACAGATATTCATATCCAACCGGAGGAAAATGCTGTTGCGGGATTCACACAGGCTCTGGATTTAGTTAATAAATTAAACCCCGATTTTATTTTGACTGGAGGAGACCTTATAATGGATGCACTGGGGCAATCTTATGGTCGTGCAGATTCACTATATAATCTTTACCAGGAGGTCATAAAAAAATCAAATATGCCGGTTTTCAATACAATGGGTAATCATGAGATTTATGGCATTTATAAAAGAAGCAGTGCTGATCCAGCAAATCCTGAATATGGAGAGCTCATGTTTGAAAAGAGACTTGGGAAATCTTATTATACTTTTGATCATAAGGGCTGGAAATTCATAATTATTAATTCCATTGAAGATACTAAAAAAGGAAAATATGTCGGACAGATTGACACCGCGCAGATTTCATGGATAAAGAGTGAGTTGAAAAATACTGCCCACGGTACTCCGATTGTTATAAGTACACATATTCCTTTTATTACAGCATATACTCAGAAATATGGTGGATCTACTTTACCAAACGATTCATCTCTTGTTGTTTGCAATTCAAAAGAGGTAATTGATCTTTTCAACGGGTATAACCTTAAGCTTGTGCTTCAGGGCCATCTACACACTGTGGAAGATATTTATATTGATGGCATTCATTTTATCACCGGTGGCGCTGTTTCGGCCGGATGGTGGAAAGGTCCAAATCGAGGTTTTGAAGAAGGATTCATGTACATTACTTTCGGAAAAAATGATTTCCGATGGAGGTATGTAGATTATGGATGGGATGTTCAAAAATGAAAAAGGCTCTTTCATTTCGCTTTTTTAGTAAGTTTGTATTGTTATAGTAACTTACAAAATAGTCAAAATATTTGACATATATGTATGATTTCTTAACATAAAAGAGAATAATAATATTTGTATATAATTGTATTTGAATATCTTACACCTCATGGCATCTTTATGGCAATTTCTTAAACAAAGAAAAAAATATTTAAATACTATTAAAATGAGAAGAATTTTAACAATAGTTATACTGGTGTTTTGTGTTTTCTTTGCGTATGCACAAAGTCAAACCGTACAACCAAAAGTCGATGAACGCACAGAATTATTGAGTATAATATTCAGACTTGCTGGTGCAAGGGAATACGTAAATAATAATATTCCGTCTTATGCAAAGGAGATTGATGATTATTTTGCACCTTTCAAAGATTATGATGTCATTAAGTTTGCCCAAAAACTCAGAATTGAACAAGGTGTCTCGTATGATGCAGTTATGTCAATGGCAGTAGCGTTGGAGATATCTGACTCTGTAAGGCTGTGCAAAAATCTCTCTCCATTAAGTATAGATGATCGTTGGGGTATGGATAAGGTAAATGAATTTATTCCTCTACTTAATAAGTTCTATTTTGACACAAAATTCAAAGAATTCTTTTCTAATCACTCTGCATTATATAAAATAGCTGAGTCAAGGTTCTCGGGGATTATAAATGATGTGGACTTTGTTTGGTTTGAGAAGTTTTTTGGTAAAAAAGCAAAAGGTAGCTTCAATCTTATCTTGAGCCTTCCCAACGGAGGTGGTAATTACGGACTTAAAGTCATATTAAATGACGGAACAGAGGAGCTGTATGCTATCATGGGGAGTTGCGTTGCAGATAGTTCCGGCCAACCATCATATTCAAAAAAAGTTGCTGAGACTGTTATACATGAGTATAATCATTCATTTTGCAATCCTCTGATAGAAGCTAATTTTTCGGCAATGGAGGCTGCTTCTGCAAGAATATATGGGCATGTCAAGGAGATATTGTCATCCCAAGCGTATGAAAGCCCCAAGACTATGGAGTATGAGAATTTGGTGAGAGCATGTGTGATAATGTATTATCAAAGAAACGGGGTCGATGAAGATCTTTTGAAACGCCAGGTTGCAGGAGAGTTAGCACGAGGCTTTATATGGATTGACAAACTTGTTGACCTATTAAGTGTATATGAAAAAAACAGAGACAAATATCCGACTTTAAGTGACTTTATGCCAGAGATTATTAAGCTTGAAAGTTCTATCTCTCCAACGAAAATCCTTAAGGAAATCGAGGCGAACTCTCCCAAAATAGTATCAATTAGTATTCCAGACAAATCAAAAGAAGTTGATCCTGGTATTACTGAAATTACTCTGACATTTGACAGGCCCATGTTGTTTAAAAATGGAGTTAGTTACGGTAAACAAGGAGAAACGTGTTTCCCTGAATTTTTAGATAAAAAATCAAAATGGAATGAGGAGACTAAAAAGCAATGGACGTTTTATATAAAACTAGAGCCTGATAAGGATTATTCGATGAGCTTTCCATCTCAATTCTTCTATGATATAAATTATCACCCGTTGGATAAGACTTATTATTTGGATTTCAGAACAAGAAAGTAGTAAATTTTTTAAATATATTTTAATTTTTAAATTTCATGAAAAGAGTCGTTATAATCGTTTTTGCGATATTGTGTTTTGGGAATATATATTCCCAGACAGTTGGGAACAAGTCCAATATGGAGGCCGATATTTCTAAATATATGGCGGATAGCCTGGCGGTGATTGCCGAGAGGGTGGAAAAACAGGTAATTCCTGCCCGGTATATGGAGCAGACATTTATATGCAAGACTGATACACTTGCCGGATGGGAGGGGATTGAAGTCTCTTTATATAACTATAAGGTGCATGGCACAGATATTATCGCCAAGGTCTATTTAGCAGATGCTGATTCGAGAAAGATAGCATCGTGGATAATAAACACTTGTGTTAGCCTGACCGGAAAACTCAGCAAGACAAATAGCGACAAGTTGATTAGGGAAACAAAGTTTGCCTCGGGTGGACAATTCCCTGTTTTAGGGATGGTCTATGAAGATATGTATGGAACTGGGCCAAAGTGTTACCTGTTCAAGGATGGGGTAACTGTATATTTGGAAGACGGGAATATCAAAGAGCTGTCTGAGATAAACGATAGTACTATCATAAGGGTTGGGAAGTATGCAAG
>JBAXYG010000189.1:0-3320 GCA_041670905.1 Bacteroidales bacterium | reverse complement strand
TCCGGTTTAGATTATATTAATTTACAAACAAGTTAAAAATTTTAACTATGCCAAAGATGAAGACCAATTCCGGTGCAAAGAAGCGTTTTACGCTCACCGGTACTGGAAAAGTGAAAAGAAAGCACGCTTACAAAAGTCACATTTTGACTAAAAAGACTAAAAAGCAAAAAAGAAACCTTACTCATGTTGCAATGGTTTTGCCTGTTGACGAAAAGAGAGTAAAAGCTTTATTAGTAAAGTAATTCATTATTTGTTTAACCCGAATGAACAGCTTGAAAGTCTCTTAAAACAGAGCGCTGTCATTCAAAACCAATTAAAATTATGCCAAGATCGGTTAACTCGGTAGCTTCAAGAGCTCGCCGCAAAAAAATTCTAAAGGAAACCCGCGGTAATTTCTTATCAAGAAGAAATGTATGGACCGTAGCTAAGAACACCTATGAAAAAGGATTAACTTATGCTTATCGCGACCGTAAAAATAAAAAACGTAGCTTTCGCTCTTTGTGGATTATGCGTATAAATGCAGCTGCAAGACAACATGGGATGAATTATTCTCAATTTATGGGGAAATTGGCTCAACAGAATGTTGGCCTGAACCGTAAAGTTCTTGCTGACCTTGCAATGAATAATCCAAAAGCGTTTGAAGCTATTATTAATTCTATAAAATAGTTTTTTAGAAACAATAAATAGGTGAGGGTGATTTGATTTCAAAAGAATCTTTCTTGATTGATTAAAGTCACTCTGAACAGATGATTATTAGAGACATATATAATAATAGATGGGTGAAGTTCGGCTTTTGGGCTGTACTTTATATCCTTTGGGTAATTTGGATTAGAAATTGCTGGTGGCTTTTTGGCCTTATCGTAATTTTTGATGTCAAAATAACTAAAAAGGTAAAATGGGCATTTTGGAAGAAAGAATATAAGGAGGGGGAGAAAAGAAACTCATTACTTGACTGGTTGGATGCAATTATCTTTGCTATCATAGTAGTTACTTTCATTAATATTTTCTTTTTTCAGGCCTATAAAATACCTTCCTCATCCATGGAAAACTCATTAATGACGGGTGATTATTTGTTCGTGAGCAAACTTGCTTATGGACCTAAATTGCCTCAAACTCCTATCTCTATGCCATTTGTTCATAATGTACTTCCTATTTCAGGAAAAGAAAGTTATCTGAAATTTATGCAATTTGATTATAAGAGAATCAAAGGAATCGGGACTGTTAAAAGAGATGATTATGTGGTATTTAGTTTTCCTAATGGAGACACAGTGTTAAAAAAGGCTATTACTGAAGATTATTATACGCATGTCAGAATGAGTGGAAGAGAATATACTCAGAAGACTTTAGGACCTATTATTGTTCGACCCGTTGATAAAAAGGATCATTATGTAAAACGTTGTGTTGCTATTGCTGGCGATACATTGAAAATAAAAAATGGAGTAGTATTTATTAATGGAGAGGCTCAGACCAATTATCACGGAATCAGAAACACTTATACAGTGATAACTAATGGTTCTGCAATAAATAGTATAATTCTGAAGAAATTTGGAATAAACTCATCGGAGGTATGGTATAATCAGGCACTTCCTGGTTACCCCGATTTTCCACTTAATTCAGATGATGTTAAGGAATTGAAAGCTTTGGGGAATGTTGTAAGCGTTGATCAAAACATTGATGTATATCCTCCTGATTATCCTGATTCTCCTGAAATGTTGTTTCCGTTTGTTGATTTAAAATGGACAAGAGACAACTACGGACCTTTATGGATTCCTTCTAAAGGGGCAACAGTTAAACTCACATTAGAAAATCTTCCTTTATATCGCAGAATTATTGATGTCTATGAGGAAAATGATTTAATGGTTCAGTATAATACAATAATTATTAATGGAGAAGTGGCAACTGAATACACTTTTAAACAAAATTATTATTTTATGATGGGTGATAACCGTCATAATTCTCTTGATTCACGTTACTGGGGATTTGTTCCTGAAGATCACATTGTCGGTAAGCCGGCAGTTATATGGTTTTCGTCAGACACAAATAAAACTTTTCCAAATAATATCAGATGGAAGAGAATATTAAAGTTTGTTTAAAAGAGCTAAAAAATTTGGTTTTTAAATAAAAAATCAAGATATTTGCAGCCCCTTTGAAGATAAGTAGCAGCTCGAGCATATTTTGCGAGAGGCATTCATTTAGAAATAAATATAAAAATTACAATATAATGGCACGAGTTTGTCAGGTGACAGGAAAGAAAAGGATGATTGGAAACAACGTTTCCCACTCCAAAAGACGCACAAAGCGCGAATTTGCTCCTAACTTGAAGACCAAAAGATTCTGGTCTGAGGAGGAACAAAGATTTATCACTCTTAAGGTTTCTTGCAAAGGAATGAAGACAATTTATAAGAATGGTCTTGCTGCAACTTTGAAGAAATCTCAGGAAAAAGGGTTAATTAACCTAGTTTAAATTTTACGACTATGGCAAAGAAAGGAAACAGAGTACAGGTTATTTTGGAGTGTACTGAACAAAGAGAGAGTGGTGTCCCTGGTATTTCTAGATACATCACGACTAAGAATAAAAAGAATACTACTCAAAGATTGGAACGTAAAAAATACAATCCTTTCTTGAGGAAAGTAACTCTTCATCGAGAAATTAAATAACTCTTAACTTTATTATATAATGGCAAAGAAATCAGTGGCTACTTTTAGTGGCGAAAAGGGAAAGTCAAAGAATGTTGTTAAATGCATACGTATGACTAAATCAGAACGTACCGGATCTTACGTTTTTCAAGAGGAACTTATACCTAATGATTTAGTAAAAGATTTCTTCGCAAAGAAGTAATCAATAAAGCAAAAGTACAAGAGAAAGATTAAAAAAAACAGAATAACTGAAAAGTTATTCTGTTTTTTTTGTGTCTGTTTTTACCGGACAATTAATCGTAAGTATGCCTGATAAGTGATTATTTATCACTATTGTATGCTGTAATGCCTTGTTTAAGAAAATCAATGAAAGCAGCAACATCAAGGTTATATCCACGTGGTTCTACGAGTGTCTTCCAATTGCGCCCTTTTAATATATAGTACGGTTGTGCATTTACACCGAAATTTTTCAAAGCGTAGTGTGAGTTTATTTTTCCGAGAGTTTTAAGAGTTTTTCCAGTTTCAGTGGTAACCCAGTCCTTTTCGTCAACCACTTTTTTGTCATCAGAATAGAGAGCAACGATGACATATTCATTGCGCAAAATATCCAAAACCTCAGGATCTGACCATACCCTAGCCTCCATCTCACGGCAATTGACGCAACCGTGTCCCGTGAAGTCTAC
>JBAXYG010000188.1:0-3366 GCA_041670905.1 Bacteroidales bacterium | reverse complement strand
TTCAGGGGTCTGCTATGATTGCCCGTTTTACCGAATCTAATCAGCTTAGCTTTATTGCCAATGGCAATAACACAAATAATCGTGGGTTTAATGATATGGCAAGTAGTATGATGCTCAATATGCGTGGTAGTGGTGGTATGGGTAGAGGTGGTATGGGTTTTGGTGGTGGTAACGGTATCTCTACTTCTTATATGACCGGTGTTAACGGATCAAAAACTTTTGGCAATGAATCCGAATTATCAGGTAATTATCTTTTCAACGGAAATGAAAAATATATAACCGAAAAAACATCTAAAAACACATTAAAACAGGATGGTAGCTCATTGCTAAGTGAGAATGGAGGATATAGTACCACAAATACATATGGACACAGGGCCGGAGCAAGAGCAGATTGGCATATTAATAAAAACACTTCAATACTTTTCATTCCTCAATTTAATATTGGATATGGAGATTTTAAAGAAGTATCTGATTTCTCCACTCAAAATGAGAATTCAGGGGTAAAAAGCAAGATAAATGATGGTAGCAGTTTATCGCAGGGAGATAATAATTCCCAGACTGCAAATGGAATGATACTTTTGAGGCAACGTCTTGGGAAACAAGGCAGGACTGTATCTTTGAATATGGATTATTCTTATTCTAACAATGTTTTGAATGGATATAATAAATCTGTAACCAATACTTATGAAAATGAAATATTATCTGATTCAACAGTTGTAGACCAAATGTATGACCAACAATCAAAATCATATGGAATTGATGGTCGTTTGTCTTATACGGAACCATTAGGAAAGAATTTTTTTATGGAAGGAACATATTCATATGATTATAAGAAAACAAGTTCGGTAAAGAGTACTTATAATAAGGATGATTCTGACGATTATACAATTAAAGATGAAAAGTATTCAAATATTATTGATAATGAATATATTACACAAAGTGCCGGTATCAATGTGATGAAACAGGAGGAAAAGTATAATTTAACCGTTGGTGCTACAGCACAACCATCCAAAACAGTTAATGTAACGGAAGTAAATGGGATAAAGACAACAATCAATCAAAATGTAATAAATTATGCACCGAACGCACGTTTTGATTATAATTTCAGTGATTATGAAATGATAAGACTGCGTTACAGAGGCCGTACATCACAACCTTCTATTACACAGTTGCAACCTGTTGAAGATAACGCAAATCCTTTATATATATCACGAGGTAATCCAACCCTGACTCCTTCATTTTCACACAGACTTAATACTATGTACAATAAAACTAATATGAAGTCTTTCTCATCTTTGAATGTCAATTTTGATTTTACATATAATACTAATAATATAGTAAATGCTACATGGTATGATAAATCAGGAGTTCAATATTCGGTTCCAATGAATAATGATAAAGGAACGTTTTCAACTCAGGCTCGCATTATGTTTAATACCCCGATTGCAAAGAGCAAATTTTCAATAATGTCACATTCCAATGTTTCCTATTCAAACTCAATGAGTTTTATTGGAAAAGACGGAGTTGATGGTGATAACTCCGAGTCATATCTTAATGCAGCTAATTTTGATGAAAACAGGTATCAGAAAGTCTCTGCAAATGAATTTTTAAGATTTGTTTACAGAGATAACATAATTGAATTATCTCTGGGTGGTAATGCGAGATATTCTCAATCATGGTATACCATTACAACTCAAGAGGTAAAGGCTACTTGGACAAATTCTGTAACAGGCAGTGCAAATGCAACTATACCAGGAGGCATAGGTGTTGTTACGGATGGAAACTATACATTTTATTATGGATATGATGAGGGATATAATGAACCTACATTTGTGTGGAATGCTGAAGTAAACAAACAACTATTTAAAGGACAGGCTACATTAAGTTTGAAAGCATATGACATATTGAATCAATCTAAGAACACGTATAGAACAATTGCAGATAATTATGTACAGGATGTTACCAACAATACTTTAGGACGATATGTAATATTGAGTTTCACATATAGATTTGGCACTTTTGGTGGAAATAAGAATAGAGGTCCAATGGGTAGAGGGCATATGGGAGGTGGCCATGGTATGAGAGGCCCCATGTAATAGTTTATACAAATATATTAAAAGTGAAAAGAGCGTTCCTGATTGGGACGCTCTTTTGCTTTAATAAATAATAACTAATCTAAAACTACAACTTGTTCTTTACATCGTCAACGATTTCTCCGTCAAATAAATTTATCACTCTATGTGCATATGATGCATCGTGCTGAGAGTGAGTTACCATAATTATTGTTGTTCCTTCGCGGTTAAGTTCAGAAAGGAGTTCAATTACTTCTTTACCATTCTTTGAGTCCAAGTTACCTGTAGGTTCATCAGCAAGAATTAACTTAGGGCTTGAAACTACTGCTCGTGCGATTGCAACTCTCTGTTGCTGACCTCCGGAAAGTTGTTGAGGAAAGTGTCCGGCACGATGACTGATGTTCATACGGTTTAGAATTTCGTTTACCTTTTTTTTGCGATCAGAGGCTTTTATTTTTAAGTATATTAATGGAAGTTCTACATTTTCATAAACATTCAGTTCATCTATCAGATTGAAACTTTGGAAGACGAATCCTATATTACCTTTACGTAACATTGTGCGGTCTTTTTCCTTTAACTTTGCAACTTCATGGTCCAGTAGAGTGTAATTGCCGGAGGTGGGATTATCAAGCAGACCTAAAATGTTTAGTAATGTTGATTTTCCACAACCTGAAGGGCCCATAATTGCAAGAAATTCTCCTTGTTTTACTTCGAATGATACTCCGTTTAGAGCTATGGTCTCAATTTCCTCTGTCCGGAAACTTTTTTTTAAATTTTCAATTTTTAACATGTTATCTATTTTTTGTGTGTTTATTTTCTATCTATTCACTTTTTAAATTTTCTACCGGATTAGCATTTGCTGCTTTATAAATTGTTATGGTAACTACGGTAGAAATCAGTATTATTGTAGCCACTCCGCAGGCGGCAAAGAGCCACCAATTCAATTCTATCTTCTCGGAGTATTGTTCAAGCCAGTTCATTGATATATAGTATGCCGCAATGCATCCTGCAATCGCGGAAGGTAATGCCAGTTTTAATATGTTTTTCAGAAACATTTTCATAAGAATTGAAACAGTAGCTCCGTTTATTTTACGGATGGCAATTTCACTTCTTCTTCGATTTATTTCGTCTTGAGAGTATCCGATTAGTCCTATCAGAGTTATAATAAGTACTACTATTCCGGCAATTGTTACAGCATCTTTGAATCGTCTGCTATCGACATACAAATTTTTTATTTCTTTTGAGAATATATGCACTTCAATTTCTTTTTCCGGTATTACCTTTTTTACAATGT
>JBAXYG010000187.1:0-3376 GCA_041670905.1 Bacteroidales bacterium | reverse complement strand
CTAAATTATAATTTTTTATTCTCGGATTATAAAACTTTACTCACATTGAACCGCTCTAATGGTGGCGTAGTTTACTTTGATAAAGGTTATATAATAAGAAAATGGCCATCAATCAATTTGCCTGTGAACCAAATTAATGATATTTTATCTGAAGATTCTGAAGTGATTTTACTGAAAAGTTCAATAAAAGAAAAACTTTTTATAAATATATCTTTGGGAACTATAATATTTCTTATAATGATGATGAGATATATTTGCAGAATCTCCTACAAACACAAAAAAACAGAGATTACGAATAATTCACAAAATATTTTGTAACCTTCTCACAATATGTTTTTGAAACAGGGATATCAGCCACATTTTCTCTGCCAAATTCAATATAAATACCATCTTTTCCTTTACGTATAATATTCACCTGATCGAAATTAACCATAAACGAACGATGGCATCTGAGAATATTGGACTCATCAAAAGCATCTTCCATCGCTTTCAGCGTATTTCTGAGAAGGAATTTAGCAACTGACCCCTTGTTTAAATACCATATACATACATAGTTATCAGCAGATTCAATATAGAACAAACTCTCCTTTTTTATTGAAAGTCTCAATTCTCCTTTTTCATCATAAAAAGACAATATATTAGGGCCGCCCTGTTCATCCTGAACCTCCTTAATATGCTTTAACTGCTTTGATTTTTCCTGCATAGAAAGATAAAGAAGAGACATGGCATATGGAATAAGTAATACAAGTGCAGTATTTTTTGTAGATATTTTTAGGACTTCCAAAGTTGATTGTTCGGGCTCAATTGCCAAGGATAATATTGTATATACAATCGACATGACAATTATTTCAGCCACAATCCAAACACCGAAGGTCCAATATTGTATTACATGCTTCTTTCCATAATAATACATTATTATTCTACTTAAAACAACTATCAGAACCCCCGTCAATATCAACAGACTGGAATATACAAAATACATAAATTCAGATACTGCATACCAATCTGCGGAACTAAACGGCTTATATATGTTTATAAAAACAAGCGCAAACAAAGCAGTGAATATAACCATCCCAATGATGCTTGTTTTCTTATAGATATAACCGGGTATCAATTTATTAAAGAATTCCATAAACATTTTTTATAAAAACTCCAAGAACAAAAATAAGAGTAAATTAACAAATAGCACTCAATACTTGAAAAAATTTTATCCCTAAATTGGGATTTCTATCCCTAAATATTACTATTTGCCCCACACAGATTATGCCAACACCTTTTTCTTGACAAAGATAAATCTTCATTGTTTATTTGTTAAAAATAAAAAGATTATGGATTTGGCAATAAGAACGCAAGAATTAAAAAGTATCTTCTCTTACAACAATAAAGTTGAACTGATAGAAGATAAATTAGAAATTTTGCCTTTCACATTCTCACAAAAGAATGGAGAACAAGAGGTACGGGTTTTTCAGAATTCTGCACCTACTTCAGGGTTTTGTTCAACCAGAGATAGTAATATTGAAGAAAACATTGATTTCCAATACAATATATTTGCACCAAAAGGAACTCACAAATCTAAAAAAGGAATTCTATTATTGCATGGTCTAAATGAACGTTCATGGGAAAAATATCTACCTTGGGCCGAAAAGTTATGCCAAGATACCGGACAACCGGTAATCCTCTTCCCCATCGCTTTTCATATGAATAGAACACCTGGAACATGGTACAATCCAAGAAGCATTATGCCATGGTTAGAAAAAAGAAAATCGGAATATAAGGAGCTATGCAATTCTAGTTTTGTAAATGTTGCACTCAGTTCAAGGCTTTCAGCTAGTCCACTGCGATTTTATATTTCTGGAAGAGAATCATTATTCAATATTGTACAACTTTTAAATGATATTCGTAATGGGGAACATCCTCTTTTTGCAAAAGAGGCCACTATAAACGTATTTGGGTATTCAATTGGAGCTTTACTTTCACAAGTTCTTATGCTTTCCAACCCGGAGAATTTGTTTGACAACTCAAAATTCTTTCTTTTTTGCGGAGGATCAATTTTTGAAAAAATGAATGGAAGTGCAAGAGAAATTATGGATAAGGAAGCATATGACATAATATACAAATACTACACAAGTGGATTCAATTTTAAGGAAGATTATATTGAACACGCATTTCAATCAATGGTAAACACTTGCTCATACCAACAGGAAAGAGAAACATTTTTTGAAAAAGCAAAAAACAGAATTAAGGCTATAACGCTCAAAAAGGATGTTGTAATCCCTACTATTGGAGCTATTGAAGCTTTTGGGGAAAAAACAAGTAACAAAATACTGGAAGAAAAAGACTTTCCTTTTGAATATTGTCACCAAAACCCATTCCCATTGAATAAAAAAATAGCTCCCGAATTGCTTTCGAGAGCCTTTTTAAACATATTTAATTCAGCTGCAGCTTTTATAGGGTAGCATATTTTTTACCATATTCAAGTTGTTGTTGCAAGAAATCGTCAAAATAAACAAGATTATAGTCAACAATTTTACCATTCTTTTCAACCGGAACAATTTCCGGATTAATAAAGCCACGATAAGGCTTCAAATCAAGAGTGGCATATCTTTCTTTCACCTCTTTATGCAAAGCAGGATCAATATTGACAGCATATTTTTCAATAAGATTCTTACCTGCTTCAAAATCTCCTTCAGATTTAATACGTTGTATCTCACCCAACATTTGTCCGAATAGGTCTCTTAACTTTTCGAAATCATTAATCACGAAATATGTTTTCCCGTCTCTGACTCTTTTTTCGATTATGTTCTCATTTTTACCTTTTTCAAAACACCATTCTGCAATAAGTTTACGACATTGCATATGCGCTTGAGTATTAGTCTTCCCCAATTCAACTCTTGTAAATTGAGTGAATAATCCGTTTCGTATATAATTAATATACTCTGCTTTATATGCATTTGGATTATCCAATATACCTAATTCAATCATCTTTGGATCAGCAAGATAGTATAGAGCAAACAAATCTGCACGTGACTCCTCAAGAGCAGAGCTATACTCTTTCAGAGCACTCGGTGAAACACCTTCCAAAAGTTGACCTGAACCATGTCCGAGACATTCATGCAAATCAGTATGTAAGTCTCCTGTTACACTTCCGTACTTTTTAATAAGATCTATTTCCGCCTGATCCCAGGCAAACTCTGTAAGAATACTCTTAGGTCTCTGATTTGAAGCTTCATCATAAGCAGCAGATATGTTGGCGATAGTTACCGATTTTGATCCATATTCTTTTCTTATCCAATCAGCATTTGGAAGATTAATTCCGATAGCGGTGGCAGGATAACTGTCTCCAGCAATACATACAACGTTTATCACCTTTGCCGAT
>JBAXYG010000186.1:0-3415 GCA_041670905.1 Bacteroidales bacterium | reverse complement strand
CATAGCAATCTCTCTCCCAAGTTCGTAAGATACTTCTTGGTTAAAACCCACTATAGTAGCAAGTTTATTATTCATATGAATATAAGTTGCAATATATGGAGCTTCCAATTTATAATAACAAGCTAATGAGTGTTTTTCTCCACTCTTGCCTATTTGTTGATTAACAGCCTCTTCTATCGTTTGCCCACCTAAATCAATTGTTTTAAGAGCCTCCAGATCAGCAGGCATTGCTTTCAATGCTGCATTTGCAATACTTTCAGCCAAAGCTTTGAATTCAGCATTACCAGAAACAAAATCGGTTTCACAACCAAGACAAACCAAAATAGCTTTATTATTTGCTTCATTAGCCATGGCAATAACAGAACCTTCTGTAGTGTCACGGTCTGCACGTTTTGCTGCAATTAATTTTCCTTTTTCACGTATGATTTCCTGGGCTCTGGTATAATCACCATCAGCCTCAACAAGAGCTTTCTTGCAGTCCATCATACCGGCACCTGTCATCTTACGCAATTTTGCAACATCTACTGCTTTAATTTCCATTGTATGATATTTAAATTAATTATTCGTCTTTAGGTTCTTCTGTATGTGCAATCTTTTCATCCTTAGGAGTCTCTTCTACCTTTACAGCAACTTTTTCCTTAGGAGTCTCTTCTACCTTTACAGCAGCTTTTTCCTTCGGAGCCTCTTCTACCTTTGCAACAGTCTTTTCTTCTTCAGAAGATGCTTCTTCTTTAGTATTTACTTTACGTGCACGGATTTTTTTTGAGTTAACAGCTTCCTCTTTATCTCCCTTTTCAGGAACAGAATCTTTTTCTTTCTCTTTCTCAAGTTTTCTTTCTTCCAAACCTTCAGCGATAGCTTTACAAACAATCTCCATAACAAGAGAAATTGATTTTGCCGCATCATCATTTGCCGGAATCACATAATCAACAGGGGTTGGATCGCAACAAGTATCAACCATCGCAATTACGGGAATGTTAAGGCGGTTAGCTTCTTTCACTGCATTTATCTCTTTCTGTATATCAACTATAAACAGAGCGGAAGGAAGGCGATTCAAATCGGAAATAGAACCTAAGTTCTTTTCAAGTTTAGCTCTTTGACGAGTAACCTGAAGACGTTCACGTTTAGCCAGGGTTTCAAATGTACCATCCGATATCATTTTATCAATAGTATTCATCTTCTTAACTGCCTTACGAATTGTAGGAAAATTAGTAAGCATCCCACCCGGCCATCTTTCAGTAACATATGGCATATTTACAGATTTAGCATTTTCTGCTACAATCTCTTTTGCCTGTTTTTTAGTAGCAACAAATAATACTTTACGACCTGCACGAGCAAGTTGCTTCATAACATTTGCAGCCTCATCTATTTTTAAAACAGTCTTATGCAGGTCAATAATGTGGATTCCGTTTTTTTCCATGAAAATATACGGAGCCATCTTAGGATTCCACTTTCTTTTTAAGTGGCCAAAGTGTACACCTGCATCAAGTAAGTCTTGGAAATTAGTTCTAGACATTTTGTTAATTTTTTTTGTTTTTTACTTTTGTTCTCCCAACTTAATTTTTATTGAGAGTTCTCTTTTTATCAATTTAGAGTAGCGGCCTGGCCGATCTCTGAATTTTCCGCAGTTGAGCAAACGGTGGGCAGCCAAAATGGATCCCATTGTTTTATACTCAATCTGTGCATTGTGTAAATCAGTTTATTAATACTAACGTTTGCTGAATTGGAAGCGTTTACGTGCACCAGGTTGACCGGGTTTCTTTCTTTCGACTTCACGTGAGTCGCGAGTGAGAAAACCATTTGATTTCAATACAGGACGATAAGCTTCAGCATCCATTTTGCAAAGCGCACGAGCGATTGCAAGGCGAAGAGCTTCTGCCTGACCTTTAATTCCACCACCATCAAGATTTACCTTGATGTCGAAATTAGCAAGGGTACCTGTAAGATCTAAAGGTTGTTTTACAATATACTGAAGGGTCTCTTCCTTGAAATAGTTTTCAAGAGGACGATTATTAATTGTAATGTTACCTTTACCTGTGTTTACATAAACGCGAGCAACTGCTGATTTACGTCTTCCAAGGGCGTTAATTACTTCCATGCTCTGTTTAAATTTCGTTTAAGTTAATTTGTTTTGGCTTCTGTGCTTCATGCGGATGTTCACTACCTTCATAAACATAAAGATTGCGGAACAACTCTGCACCAAGTCGATTTTTGGGAAGCATACCTTTAATGGCGTGCTGAACTACGGCTAACGGTTTACGTGCCAACAATTCCTTTGGTGTAGAGAAACGTTGTCCTCCAGGATACCCTGTATGACGTACGTACACCTTGTCTGTCAATTTCTTTCCAGTAAAGCGAACTTTATTTGCATTGAGAATAATGATATTATCCCCGCAGTCCACGTGTGGAGTGAAATTAACTTTATTCTTTCCACGTAGCAAAACTGCCACTCGGGAAGCCAGACGACCAAGGACTTGATCAGTAGCATCGATTACTAACCATTCTTTTGTAACGGTAGAATCATTAGCCGACACTGTCTTGTAACTTTGTGTGTCCACTTTGTTGATTTTTAAGTTAATACATTAATTTTGTTGCGATTCCCCAAAAATTTTGGGGGATGCAAAGATAGTTAAAATATTTAAAGGGACAAAATATGAGAGATTTCATATAAATTTTTATTTATTTCATTATGACGTGAACATGCCACTTCAAATGTCGTATAAACCGGTTCATTATTAACAACTCCAACCATAATTCCACTCTGCCCGTCAATAATCGCCTTAACTGATTCATGTCCCAAAATACTTGCCAATACTCTATCTTTGCAAGAAGGAGATCCACCCCTTTGTATATGTCCTAACGTTGTCACCCTTGTTTCATAATCTGGCAAACGGGATTTTACTTTTGCAGCAATCTCAACAGCTCCACCCTCTTTATCTCCTTCAGCAACTATTACTATTCCTGATGTTTTATTTTTTCTTCTTTCATTAAGCAAATACCGACACAAATCATCCACATCAGTATGATACTCAGGAATAAGCACAGCCTCAGCCCCTGTTGCAATAGCAGAATTGAGGGCAATAAAACCGGCATCTCTTCCCATAACTTCAACAAAAAATACAAGATTATGTGAATCCGCTGTATCACGTAATTTATCCACAGCAGAAACAGCGGTATTTATTGCGGTATCAAACCCTATTGTATAATCAGAACCAAATATATCATTATCTATTGTGCCCGGAATTCCAACAACAGGAAACATAAATTCGTTATGTAAAAGATTTGCCCCTCTGAAAGAACCATCCCCTCCAATTACCACTAATGCGTCAATATTCGCTTCAATCATATTTTCCACGGCCATTTTACGAATCTCAGGGTCTTTAAACTCAGGACATCTGGAAGATTTGAGAATAGT
>JBAXYG010000185.1:0-3418 GCA_041670905.1 Bacteroidales bacterium | reverse complement strand
ATATTCGGATAGCAAATGAGTTTTTATTTCGGAGAAACTTTTCGGTTTTGTAAGAAAATCCCATATACATTTTCCTATGGAATTTAATCCGAAATACTTTCCTTTTTCTATATTCATCATGACTTGATTATCATCTAATTCTCCATCTATTATTTGATCATTGCGACAATATTTTTCCATAATATTTTTTTTGTTTTTTCTATTTTCTTCTTATTAACCACAACCGTTGAAAAATCTCCGCTGATGTGGTCGGCACATTTTCCTCCCCATTTAAGATACTCTTTCGCAAAAGCTTCTTCGGGTGATATGTATTAAACTGTTAATCTTCCTTCATTATCAATATATCCGAATTCTTTCATCGTATCGTAATTATATGTCACGATTTGTTGTATTTGCTCTTCCGAAAGATATTCCCGGTAATTTCCAATTTTCCCTTTCCAAAAAAAGTGTTCACATTTCTGCTTTTTTTCTTTGAATCCTTTTTCTTGTTCCATCTGTTGCAGTGTTTTAAAATCACTGTTTATAATAGCTTTTTTTATAAGGCCTTCATCATATTCCAGTCCTAAAAACCGTATAATTTCGCCAAAGGTTTCCAAAGGTTTTTTAAGCATATCTTCGTACCGGACAAAATGTACTGTGATTTCTGATTGATTTTTCCAGCTTTGTACATGGTTTTTCCAGGACATAAGTATTTGCCGTAATTGTCCTTTTTTTTTCCCTGCTAGGAAAGAGGTTTCATTCAAAAGAAACTCAACAGTTTTTTCTATTTTACCGGCACTATGATTTGCATACGATACACACACATCCAACGGATTGCGAACAAAATAAACGGCACATTTGCTTATATTCTCCGGGAATAAAGGAACACCCTCTCCGTTTTGGGTATAGGCGTCATGTGTTTTTTTGTAACTGATTATGCCTTCCTTTTCAGTCTTCTCTGATAATGCGTGGTACATATCAGGACGATACAAATCGACTTCGTCTTGATATAATTCGAAAGGATTCAAGCCAATTTCATCTTCAAAATTAACAGCATTACTCGAAATAGTGGCTGACTCAATTTCTTCAAGAGATAAGGGGTTTTTTGACTTTTTTTGATAATTGGCCAAAAACATACGGAACCAAGTATTACCGGACTTAGGATAGGATGCAAGCCATACTATATTTTTCATAATATAATTTTTTTTTCAATGAAACGCATCGTATCATCTATTTCACAAATATTAGGTCTTGTTACTCTAATTACAGGTATATTTTTGGCTAGTAAAAATAATTGTTTGAAATATTTTTTCTGTATTTCCGGCATTCCTCTTAAATACACTTTACGATAAATTTGATTTCTAAGTACATTATATTTATCAATACCTTTAAGTTCTATTGCCATAAATTCATCTTTATTATGTATAGAAAGAATAAAAATTTGATCAAGCCTATGTTCTGAAATATTTTTATCCATTGGTAAATAGAACTTATTTAATTTGGGACGTATTCTAAGTAAATTATTCGAATCAATATTTAACTTATTAAGAGAATCATCCCAAAGTTTCATTTGTGTTTTGACAGGTATAATTGTTATTTCTGGATCAGAAATAGAAACCGGTGTTATATCATCATTTATAAAAGAAGCTCCTTGCTGAAAAAAAGCAGCAGTTAAAGAGGATTTTCCTGCTCCAGAATCACCACAAACCATAATACCTTTGTCTTTATACAAAAAAGAACTGCTATGAAAAGGAAGAATTCCCCTTTGATGCAAAAGAGCTCCTAATGCAGATCCATCCAAAAAAAGCTTAACGGATTCTTTATCCGCATTCTCGTATGGATCAACTAAAATAGTTTGTCCTTCTTGTACCCTGTATCGGGCAACATTTTTTATATCAAGAAAAAAATCGTCCTCTTTTATCTTAAAATGAGGGCGTGTATATATATAAGAATCAGAACTTTCTATTTTATTTCCTTCGTATTTTACATTAATAGTGTCCGACAAGATTGAAAAATTCATTGGGTTTTTAATTTATATATCAATAAAATAATATAATACAAGTTGATTGAGTTATAACTTTAAAATTTATGTTCAAATATAATCTTTTTAAATAAAAAATTCATTAAATCCATTATATAAGTTTTATATGCTGCAATGGGAATAATCCTATAATTTTATCGCTGTTTTTGGCGGGAGGATTGTTGTTTTTGAGTCAGAAATACAAACTCTTTTCGTAATTTTGTGAAAAATAAGAAGATAATGATTGATATAAAAACATTTTATTTTAATGAACTTAGAGAGTGTTGCTATGTTGTATGGGATCAAACGAAAGAATGTGTTATAATAGATCCAGGATGTTATTCCAAAAATGAACAGGAAAGGTTGAAAAAATTTATTGAAGAAAAGGATCTGAAACCTGTAAAATTGCTTTTGACTCACGGACATTTTGATCATGTTATGGGGAATGCTTTTGTGTCCAGAACATGGGATATTAAGACATATGTTAATCCAAACGATATAGACCAAATTAAAAATGCATCTCAATATTGTGCCATGTTCGGTTATAATATTGAAGAGCCTCCTTCAGATACAGTAGATTTAAAAGAAGGGGAGGATGTTACATTTGGGGCATCTATTTTACATGTAATTTATACTCCAGGGCATACTCAGGGAGGTGTTTGTTTTTATAATGAAGGGAATAAGGTTCTTTTTACCGGGGATACTCTTTTTGCGGGAAGTATAGGGAGAACCGATCATCCCGGTGGAAATTATGAACAATTGTTGGATAATATTTTTAAAAAGATAGTTATACTCCCGAGTGACACGGTTATTTTGCCAGGACATGGCCCTGCCTCGGAAATAGGTATTGAAGTAAAATCGAATCCATTTCTGCAACCATACTAAAATAATGAAGGAAATAGAGGTCATAGGGGCCAGAGTTCATAATCTTAAAAATGTGGATGTTAACATACCAAGAGAAAAACTTGTAGTTGTGACAGGTTTATCCGGTAGTGGTAAGTCCTCATTGGCTTTTGATACTATATTTGCTGAGGGGCAAAGGCGATATATGGATACTTTATCAGCTTATGCAAGGCAGTTTATAGGAATTCTTGAGCGTCCTGATGTGGATGATATCAAAGGATTGAGTCCTATAATAGCTATTGAACAGAAAACAACAGGTAAGAATCCTCGCTCGACTGTCGGAACTATAACGGAAATTTATGATTTTCTTCGTCTTTTATATGCTCGTGCCGCTCAGGCCTTTTCTCCTGAGACAGGAAAAGAGATGATAAGGTATTCTGAAGATAAGATAGTTGAGTTGATAATTAGTAATCATAGAGGAAAGAAAATTCTTTTGCTGGCACCTCTTGTAAGAGGAAGAAAAGGTCATTATAAAGAATTGTTTGAACAATTGATAAAGAGGGGTTACAATCAGGT
>JBAXYG010000184.1:0-3418 GCA_041670905.1 Bacteroidales bacterium | reverse complement strand
CTTTTATGTTTTACAATTATTTATCTTGTAATTGGGGTTTTGGGATTCAATTGGTATATAACCGAGATTTCTGCTTTGTTTATGGCTCTTGCTATATTTGGAGGAATTGCTTCAGGATTATCGGCAAATGGAGTGGTAAAAGAGTTTATAAATGGTGCCAAGGATATATTTTCGGCAGCATTTGTAGTGGGACTGGCTGCCGGCATCATAATTATTCTTGAGGACGGAAAAGTTATAAATACATTATTGAATTCCGTGGCTTCAAGTATGGAAGGTTCTTCAAAGGTAACTTCCCTTGGTCTTATGTATGGAATACAAACAATGATAAATCTTGTTATTCCTTCAGCTTCAGCAAAAGCAGCGATTACCATGCCGATTATGGCGCCATTTTCTGACCTTATAGGAGTTTCAAGGCAAGCAACCGTTCTTGCTTTTCAATTTGGTGACGGATTCACTAATATGATTACTCCTACCTCCGGGGTTCTGATTGCCGTGCTGGGTATATCCAGAATTCCTTATGGTAAATGGGTGAAATTCATATGGAAATTTATTATTGCATTAATAATTATTGGATTTATACTTTTACTTCCGACTGTTTTTATTAACTTAGTTGGATTTTAAAATTATTAACAAAAGATACATATCATGATAAATTCTTCAAAAGCTAATCATTTTATTGAGCAGGAATCCAAATATGGTGCTCATAATTATCATCCAATGCCTGTAGTTCTTTCAAGAGGTGAAGGCGCTTTTGTATGGGATGTTGACGGAAAAAAATACTTTGATTTTCTTTCAGCATATTCTGCAGTAAATCAAGGTCATTGTCATCCTAAAATTGTTAAGGCATTATGCGATCAAGCTCAAACCTTATGTTTAACTTCAAGGGCCTTTTATAATGATTGTCTTGGTCCATATGAAGAATTTGCAACAAAATATTTCGGATATGACAAATTATTACCGATGAACTCTGGTGCAGAAGCAGTTGAAACAGCATTGAAGTTAGCTCGCAAATGGGGATATATAAATAAAAGTATTCCGGAAAATCAGGCAATAATAATCGTTTGTGAGGGAAATTTTCATGGCCGTACTATATCTATAGTGTCGATATCTACAGATCCTGAGTCTTATTTTCAATATGGTCCGTTCACTCCCGGATTTGTTAAGATTCCTTATAATGATTCGGTAGCTCTTGAAACAATTTTGGAAAAATACGGAGATAAAGTTGCTGCATTTCTTGTTGAACCTATTCAAGGTGAAGCGGGTGTATTTGTTCCTGATGAGGGATACTTGAAAAAATGTTATGATGTGTGCAAAAAGCATAACGTATTGTTTATAGCCGATGAAGTGCAAACAGGTATTGCCCGGACCGGGCGTATGCTTTGTTGTGATCATGAAGGGATTCGTCCCGATATGGTAATATTGGGAAAAGCTCTTTCCGGTGGTGTCCTTCCTGTTTCAGCTGTTCTCGCAGACGATGAAATAATGCTTAATATCAAACCTGGTGAACATGGTTCTACTTTTGGAGGATTTCCTCTTGCAGCAAAGGTTGCCGTTGCCGCTCTTGAGGTTGTAAAAGAGGAAAAACTGACTGAAAAAGCAGATTATCTCGGAAAAATTTTCAGAGAAGAGTTGAGTAAATTTAAGTCTCCATATATTAAACAGGTACGAGGAAAAGGATTATTGAATGCCATTGTAACTAACCCTAAAGATGGTGTTGAGGCTTGGGATATTTGTTTAAAAATGGCAGAATATGGTTTGATTGCAAAACCTACTCATAAACATATAATTCGTTTTGCCCCTCCGTTAGTCATTAAGGAAAATGAACTCATGGAAGCAATAGAAATAATTAAGAGGGCATTTAAAGAGTTGGAATAGTTATGGAAAACACTAAATTTATTCAAACTACTGACGAGGTTCTTATGATTCGTCCTTGCAGTTTTGGTTTTAACTCTGAAACTGCCACAAATAATACCTTTCAAAAAAGAGGATATGAAGAGGATGCCCAAGAGATTGCCTTGAAAGAATTTGATAAATATGTTGAACTACTTCAAATAAACGGTGTTAAGGTAAATGTTGTTAGCGATACTCCTATGCCGCATACCCCTGATTCTATATTTCCAAATAATTGGTTTTCTACACATTCAAATGGTACTTTGGTTCTGTATCCGATGTTTGCAAAAAATCGCAGGGAGGAAAGGAAAACAGGTGTTATGGATTATATGATAGAAAACTTTGATATTCATGAGATTTGTGATTTGACAGCTTATGAAGATAAGGGTTTGTTTCTTGAAGGTACCGGAAGTATGGTTATTGATAGAGAGAACGGAATTGTATTTGCATGTAAATCACCAAGAACTGATGAAACGGTTTTAAAAGAATTTTGCAAAGTCTTCGGGTGGGAATACTGTATGTTTAATGCTAATGATGATCGAGGTAACGCTATTTATCACACTAATGTTATGATGAGTATCGGCTCCCGCTTTTCGGTAGTTTGTCTTGACTCCATTAAAGATATTTTTCAGAAGAAAAATTTTATGGAAAAGATGAAGTATTGCAAAAAGGAAATAGTTGAAATATCATTTGATCAGATGAATCATTTTGCGGGAAATATGATTGAACTGCATTCTTCGGAAAATGATAAAAATATTAAGGGACAACCATTATTAATAATGTCTGAAACAGCCTTTAATGTGCTTTCATTAAACCAAAAAGATGTTTTGGAGTCTTATTATAAGATTCTTTCTCCCAATTTGAAATTTATTGAAACTAATGGCGGGGGATCTGCCCGTTGTATGATAGCTGAAATTTTTATAAAATAATACAAATAATGGTTTTTAAGCATCGATTTTTCTTTTTGCCTCTGATGTTTTTGTTTTTTGTAACAGATGCTTTCTCACAGGGAGGGCCTGATTATAGAAAGTATATTGAAACAGCAGGAGATGTATCTGTTCTATACAGAGGAAAGCAGGCAACTAAATACCCGTTTTTACACAATGGTACCTATTACTGGTTCGGCCCTAAATATGAAGAAGGTAATCTTATTTATAACGGGAAGGAATATTTCAACTTGATGATGAACATTGATGCTTTTCAGAATGAACTTTTACTGAAACATAACAACAATATTATTGAAGTATCCGTGAACAGAGATCTTGTTACTTCATTTACATTGGCCAATAAACTTTTTTTAAATCTCAGCAAATTGGGATATGATGTTCCTGCCGGTTTTTACCTGGAGTTATATTCTGGAAAAGATAAACTTTACAAGAATGTTAAAAAGGTATTTTCCGATAGAATTCATGTGGGGTATTATGATTATGAATTTAATCCTGACATTTTGAAGGATTTTGCCCCGGAAGTTAGTTATTATCTTCTTAAGGATGGGATTATATCTAAAATAGGAAGTAAAAAATCCTTG
>JBAXYG010000183.1:0-3456 GCA_041670905.1 Bacteroidales bacterium | reverse complement strand
GAATGCAGTTGTACCTAATCTTGTTAAACAACCAAACTTTAAATTGAGTCAGGTTTATTATGATAAGGCTTATAATAATCCTCGTCGTTTGTTTATCTCTCCGGAAATGTTAAAACAAGTATCGATTGCATCTATTGAAAAATCATATAAATCACTTTTTAGCAATATGCAAGGTGCTGTAGTCATTATTACAGGTAATGTGGATAAAGAGGTTATCAAACCTATGATAGAAAAATATTTAGGTTCTCTTCCTGTTGCTCGTAAAGCAAATACCTATGTTGATCATAATATGGAAGTTGTTCCTGGTATGGTAGAAGAAATTTTCGGTTTTGATATGTCCACCCCAAAAACTTCAGTATTAATTGACTATAGTGGTGATGTTAAATATAATCTTGAAAATACAATTTTGATGAGTTCTGTTCAGAATGTATTGGATCTTATTTATACAGAAACCATAAGAGAGCAAGAAGGTGCTTCCTATGGTGTCGGTACAAATTCAAATGTGTCTTATTTGCCTAAACAGAAAGGAGAATTGTTGCTTCAGTTTGATACAGATCCTGAAAAATCAGAAAAAATAATTCAAATGGCAATTGATGGAATAGAAAATTTAGCAAAAAATGGCCCTACTCCTGAACAATTGAATAAGATTAAAGAGAATTTACTTAAGCAAGTTCCTGAATCAAGGATCAGCAATCGTTATTGGTCAAATTGTATCAGTACTTATTATAAAGTTGGTGTTGATTTGGATGCTCAAAAAGAAGCTGTGATTAATTCTATAACTGCAGAAAAAATTCAAAAGTTTGCAACTGATCTTTTATCTCAAGCTAATCGTGTAAAGATTGTCATGAATCCTAACATAAAGTAATATTTTTACTTAATATTGTAGAGGTCCCCGACAAATTGGGGACCTTTTTTATTTTTAAAAACTCTACAAAGCCTCTACAAAGACTAAAAGGCATTTTCTTTAATCCCCCTTATTAAGTTGCTGTTATACAGATATATATATACAATAATAAAGGGAATATGATTTTATCATTTTTTTTATGATTTTCTCTACAAAGGTATGTAGAGTGGATATTTTATATAAATTGCATTATCAAAAAAAACAATAATGTTTTCATTTAAAAAAACAAATCAGGCTGTAGATAATATAGATAAGTTTTTCGATACGATTGATCAGTCATTGCTGGTATTCAAGGCCGGCGTTAAAGATTATCTTTACTCCAATACTGAAGATTTTAATAAAAATCTAGAAACGATCTCCAGACTTGATAGTGAGGCAAGCATACTTCGACGGGAAATAGAGAGTAATTTGTATACGCAATCGGTTCTTGTAAGATTCCGTGGAGATATAATGAGATTGTTGGAAAGTATGAATCATATTATAGATATACTTAATAATAGTCTTTTTCAGTTTGAAATAGAGCTACCTTTTATTCCTTCTGAACTTAATAGCTCTTTTATGAAATTAACCGAACTTTCTACACTTGCAGTAGAATGTGCAATCCCTGCAGCTAAGGCATATTTCAAATCACAAGACACAATCACAGAAAAGATACATAGAGTCTACTTCTATGAAAAGGAGGCGGACAAACAAGCACAAGCGTTGAAAAGAAGAGTTTTTCATGAGATGTCTAACCTTAAACTCAGTGAAAAGTTTCATCTCAGATACTTTGCTCTTCATATTGAGAATTTATCGGATGCAGCCGAAAAAGTTGCAGACCAGTTGTCTGTAATGTCAATTAAAAGAGGAATATAAACATGATTATGCCTGGTGCAATAATAGCATTATCATTAATAGGTTATTGGATGTTGCGGGTGGACTATCCTGTCGCATTTGCTCCTATTATTGCCGGCAGCGCATTAAAAAAGAAAAGTTTCAAATTAGGAATGCTAATTGTGACTATTGCTACATTGCTTCTTGTTTCCTTGAATTATATTCCATCAATTAAGTTTGAACAGTACCTCGGAATATCCGAAGTAGTTCTATTTGTAGCTGTGGCCGTAGCATTTGGGGTAGAAGTAATTACTTATAAGATAAGTAAATTTCCTCCCATTTGCTACTCTTTTATGGGTGCTTTGATGGGATGTCAGCTTTTTATTACCGGTTCTGTAAATTGGGATAGTATTTTAAGAGTCACTTCCTCGTGGCTTATAGCACCGGTTATAGGACTTGTTCTAGGAGCAGTATTTTATAAAATATATATGAGTACTATCGGAAGCCTCAGTGTTAATTTATATAAACTGAATGTACAATTGAAGCATTTTGTGCTGGCAGGCAGTATTTTCATTTCTATTGCTCTGGCCTTGAATAATGGTTCAGTATTATTATTTATCAGTAATGTTATTCCTAACAGTTATGGAGTAGCTATTCTTGCTGTTGTTGTGGTATTGTTATTTCTTTTATTTCAAAGAAAGAGTGTGGCTATAATATATAAAATGGTAGATAGAGAATTTGACATAAATTTTCCTGCATCTATTTCTATTATTTTTTCAACTTCAATTGTTTTGCTGCTTTTTTCTTTTAATAGAATTGTTTCATTTATAGGGTTAACTGCTACACCATTGTCGGTGCCTAGTGTTATGTTCTTATCATTAATTGGTGTCGGAATAGTTCAGAATAAGGAGAAGATTGAACGCTCAACTTTGCGCAGAATGGTTATATCTCTTGTTTTATCTCCAATTCTTGCCATAATTATTTCATATAGCATATGTTCTTTATTGGGTATGGAAAATCTTTTAGCGCATGGACAGAGGTGGGTTAAGAATGGAGATGAGGTTGATTTGAACCTCGTATTGTTTCTTTCTATAGCATTAATTGGAGCAATAATGTTGTTTTTCTTCAACTTCCAACAGAAATCCAAAGAGATGAATCAGCATGCATCCATGTCTCATCAGCAGTTTATTTATGAAAATCAGAGGGCACTCAATGCTTTGGAAATAAAGACTATTTTGGCTGAAAATCATAGTTTACACAATAGACTGGAGCAAAAGAGGAAAGAGGTTATTGATGTTGCTTTAAATATAAGTGAACAAAAGGAATTTCTTGAAACTATTTATGATAAGATAAAATCTGTTGATGGTTTGGAAGATTCTCAGAAAAAGGATGAAGTAATAAAAGAGGTTGAACAGATTTTATTTCAGAGAATGTCTTTTTCTCAGGAAATAGACGGGTTTTATACTCAGGTTGAAAAACTTCACAAAGATTTTTCCATTAATCTTAAAGAAAAATTTCCGAATCTTACTGTTCAGGAGAAAAGATTGGCTACTCTGTTGAGATTGGGTTTTTCTACAAAAGAGATATCCACCCTTATGAATATTTCTGTGAAGAGTGGCGAAATAAGCAGATACAGACTAAGAAAAAAATTGAATTTATCGAGAGAAGATAATTTGATACGATTTATAAAAACACTTTAAAACTTATTTTTTTATGAAAACAAAATTTACATTATTTGT
>JBAXYG010000182.1:0-3466 GCA_041670905.1 Bacteroidales bacterium | reverse complement strand
TGTTTCAAGTTTTACTCCTTCAACTTTTTCTGTGTTCCACTCTACATCAATTGTAGGCAATTCAATTTTATTTCCAAGATAAAGTCCTAATGCAAATAAAAGCACAACAATTATTACAGGAAGATATTTCCCTGATTTACATTTAGTTATTGTCAATGCCTCTTTTTTACATGATGCCACACATTCTCCACAAAGAGTACAATCCACACTTTTAACTTTTTGTAATTTATCTACATCGATATGATAAGGACATTTTTTTGCACAAACACCACAGTTGTTACATTTTTCTTCATTTCTGTTGACATGCATAAATGGAAATATTTTGGGATTGCCACATAATATTTCCAATAAATATCCCATTACACAGGCTGCAATCAACAAATACAACCAAGAAATGTTAACTCCAAGGAGCACTAAAATTGCATAAAAAAGTATCAGCCCAACAAACCATATGGTAAATTTGAATAAATTACTCAATGCTCCCAATGGACAAATATATTTACACCAAAACATATCAACAAGCAAAGAACCCAGGATAAGAACACTTATTGAAATGATAGTCATCCAGATTGTAATTTCACCCTTGAACCCTGTTGCAAAAGCATAATAAGGATCAAAGTTTTTACAGAAAAGTTCACTTGAGGATAAAGTCATATAAAAGACCGTAAACAATAACAAATATTTTACAACTCTTAATATTTTATCGGCAACAGATCCGTTTGCAATTTTGATGAATTTAATTTTTAGTTTCTTACGTAATTTGAAGAAAAGTTCGTTTATCAAACCCATAGGGCACACATATCCACAAAATAGTTTTCCAAATAATATAACCCCTAATGTAAGAATTACACCCATCATTATTTGTACCATTGTCATACTACAAGCCAAAGAACCTCTTGTAAGATAGGTTGCAAGCGTTTCAAGACCTCCAAATGGGCAATAAGCTTCAGGATCTGCTGTCTTATTCCCAAATAATTTTGTTAAAGAAATAATAATTGCCAATAAAACACCCCATTGCAAAAGATGTTTCATCCAATTTTTTTTGATTGTACTCATAATTATCTTTTTATATAAATTACTAAAATGTAAAACCGATTGTCATTCGAACAAAATTTCTTAAACCTATCTCATCTCCTACAGGAATAAATGTCTTTCCACTTAAATCCCCATATATGTTAAATCCTGTAGAAGGTTTTACTTTGTAAGTATATCTTACATTAAGACCTGCAGAAAATTTTGTACTTATCAAATAGTTGAACTCTTCATTAAGTTGTTCATTCAATAGAACTGAATTACTATCTCCAAGAACATTTTGTGTATTATCTTTTAATGCTATATCAAGTGCTACTCCATCTCCTGATCCATACGAAAACTCCGGGGTTAAAGCCAACTCAGAATTCTTCATTTTAAGATATTTCACAAAAGAAATATAGGCCTCCGTATACCTGAAATTTTGAGTAAAACTTTGAGGATACGCCTTATATGCCCTTTTAAGTTTAGTGGAACGGGCACCAATTGTTGCCGCCCAAGAAATATTCAATTGAGAAAAAGCTTGTCTGAAAGTATAATCAGCATTCCAATCAGCACTTGTTGAAACATAACAATTCATCTTATCATACGTGACCCATTTTTTAACATTTGAAGCAGGATCAAGTTCCTGACGCTGTAAATATCTATATCCTAACAACTCGGAAGCAGAATAAGATGCTGATAATCTATGTTTTAATCCATATTGAAGCGTTCCATTATAATTATAGGTTAATTGATCGGCATCTCCATGAATAAGATTATTATATCCTGTTTCAGTTTGAGTATCTAATGAATAAAGAACGGTAAAATTGTTGAAAAATTTAAAATCATTTAAGTTCAGTTCAAATTGAACCGCACCTTCATATTTATCATACTCTCTTAATCTTAAATTCTCAGCACTTGAAAAGCCCAAAGAGCTATACATCCACATTCCGTATATATCAAATAAATATTTTTCAGTAGAAGCGTCAACTTGCATATACTCTATCTTTTCTGTTCCACGAATATAACCAAGGTTCATACCTACATTGACAATCTCAGAATTGTAAGTAATCCCTGGTCTTATCTCAAAATCCATAAGTGTATTCTTATTATGAAGATCCCTCTTTTTTGCATACATTCCTGCATTGTACTTAATGTCTGTTCCAATAGTGAATTTCTCACCAAGTGGGAAAGCTAAACCCATTTCCATATGATACATTTCCAATGAAGCATTACCAGGAATTGAATCGGCCATCATAAAAGGTGTACTGTATGGATTTAAAAGACCCCTCCACCTACTATTTGAAAGATGTGAGTAGTCATATGCAAAACGACTGTAAATATATATTTTACCTAATTTTGAATAAGAATTAATATCAAGTCCCCCGGTAATTTGAGATTCTGGATCAAAAATATTCTTAAATTTTCCTTCTTCGTAATTAAAATATATACCTGCATCGGTAAAGCTGTTTATCTTTGATAAATCACTCTCACTCATACGCAAATATGCAGAATTTTGACTCTTCAATCCTGGATTATGCCAAGTGAGTTTATCGATGGAATAATCACTCTTCTCTTGTGCTTCAAGTACAACAAAAGGCACAAGTAATAATATATATATAAGAACTTTTTTCATAGTCTTAATTTTTTAATCTTGGGGATGGAACCTGATCTGAAATAAAGTCTTCAGCAGAATTATTTGTATCTTGAAAAACTTCATTTCCATTTATTATCTCTTTAACCTTTCTGGTAACAACCTTTCCGGAGTAACTTGCAGAGTTCATATAAATATAAGAAGCATCAACTGATGTAGGTAATCGTTTAATAGACTTTGCAGCAGATTGAACACATTCCACACCATCAAGAATCCACTCTTTTGCAATATGCCAATATTTGGTTCCTGATGTTTTTCCTGGTTCAAATAATTCCCAGGTAGCCGCATTCGCCAAATAATTAGCAACACCCATTTCAGGTCTGAAAATAACTACGGCAGGACTACTTATAGAGAAAGACCATGCAGATCCCAACCCGGCAACTATTCTGATAAGTGGAGGAACTCCTGCCGCTATTTCATGTCCGGTAAGCCCATCTTCATAAAATCCGAAATGTGCCTTTGCCAGATTAAGGCCGGAAGTAGCTCTTTGAGTATGATCAACAGCACAATATGCCAATACACATGACTCTCCGGGAGCCAAAGGATATTGTGTCCCATTGCCAGGTATCATCCAAACCATACCGGCAGCGGGAATTGTATCTTTATCGGCCCAGGAATTACTCCCCGTAGTTGAGTTATATGGAAATATCGTTGTAATGCATAGGGAATCAAGATATTGAGTTATCAAACCATTATTATAAATCTCAATATATCTATCCTTAGAATAGCTTTTCCCTTCAAGAGTGCTTGAACCATGATAGTATATTTCTCTAATAATTAGAGGATTAGGAATATTGACAT
>JBAXYG010000181.1:0-3471 GCA_041670905.1 Bacteroidales bacterium | reverse complement strand
TGTGAAAATGGGTTAAATATGTTGCAATATACAACTTCTCCAAAAGTAATATCAACTAAAACTGTTTCAAAAAACGATTTTTTTCTCTATTACAGCCATCTTAAAGATAAATCATGGATTAAAAATCCAAATAGTTTAGTGAAAGAAGGAGGACATTACTATTACTCATCCATCTTTTTCCCTTCAGATGCAGAACAGGTCTTTTTTTCGGCACAAGACGACAGTGGTTCCTGGAATATTTATAATACAAAACTACAAGGAGACTCACTGTGGACTGTACCACAACTTATTAATGAAAACCTCACCTCACCTGAAGACGACATTTTTCCTATTTTGAGTCAAAATGGAAAAGAACTTTATTTTTCTTCAAAAGGGCTTTTCGGGATGGGAGGATACGATATATTTGTAAGCAAATGGGATGATACTATTAATGATTGGGGCATACCTGAAAATCTCGGGTTTCCATACTCTTCTCCTTACGATGATTTACTATTCTCAAATACTCCTGATAACTCTTTTTCAGTTTTTGCTTCAAATCGAGACTGTTCAAGAGACAGTCTGAAAATATACGTTCTGGAATTTGAAAACCTTCCTATGAAAAAAGGAATAGAATCAATCGAAAAAGCAAGGGAAATTGCAAAACTAATTCCAGTTTCTACTTCAAACTCAGAAGAAGAAACTTCTTCTGAGAAAAAAAATAATCCATCTGACTCTCTTTTTTTAAAATATACTACTCTCCTTTCAAACTTAAGAGGTATGCAGGATTCTCTTGTTATTTTACAAAAAGAACAGAAAGAAACCAGATCCCTGTATAATTCAACAATCAGTGAATCCGATTTAAAACTAATTGAGAAAAAGCTGTTAACAGGAGAAAACAAAGCAATAGAGATTCAATCAAGAATAGGAGAAATATCTGTCTTAATTCAAGAACTTGAGATGGATTTTCTTATGAAGGGAGTTATTATTAATTTAGAAGATATTTCTGATTCCAAAGAAAAAAAAGAAGAAATTGCCCCGCAATATGTCTTCAAAAAAAATCAATTAGGCAAACTACCGGATATTTCTGTTGAGGTACCTGTAGAAAAGTTTGATTACTCCTTCAAAATATTGGATAAAGCTGTTTTTGCTGTAAATAATACTCTGCCTGATACTCTTATATATCAGATTCAATTATTTGTTTCCTCATACAAAGCAAGTATAAAACAACTTCATGGTTTAAGTCCGGTATTTGAAACACATTTGTCTTCAGGAAAATATTTATATACAGTAGGACTTTTTTATTCATACAAAAAGGTTCTATCACACCTTAATGCCGTAAAAAAAACAGGATTTCCATCATCATATATCATTGCATACAATAACGGAAAAAGTATTTCGGTACAAAAAGCACGCTCATTAGAGAATAATGCTGTTAGCAATAAAAAATTCAGAATAACCCTTGAACAATTTCCTGACGGCATTCCTTCTCCTGTGTTAACTCTGGTAAAAGAGCACTCCAATAAAGATATTGCAAAAACCATAATTGATGGCAATACCATATACATAATTGCCCCTTTTGACAACAGAAAAGAGGCGGAAACCCTTGCAAATATTCTTATGGGAGAAGGGATTGAAGGAATTAATATTGAAATAATTAATTAAAAACATACAATTATGGCACTTATCATTACACTTATCATTCTGGGCATCATATTGATTATCGCAGAAATACTGATTATACCGGGATTTGCCATTACAGGAATTCTGGGAGTTATTTCTTTAGTCTTTTCCTGCTATTTTGGGTTTCAAACCTATGGGCAATTGGGAGGAGTTATTATTATAGCAATAAATATTATTCTCATTACTTCTTTTGTTGTAATTATCTTAAAAGCTAAAACATGGAAGAAAATTTCATTAAGTACCAATATTGATTCAAAAGTAGATACACAACCGGAAGAAAAAGGCATTAAACCAAAAATGGAAGGAAAGACTATTACCCGCCTTAACCCAATGGGAAGAGCTCGCATTTCCGATATTGATGTTGAAGTAAGGTCCATTGACGGTATCATTGATCCCAAAACAGATATAGAAGTCGCTTATATTGAAGAAGAAAAGATATTTGTAAAGAGAAAAGAGTAGAGACTAATCGCTAATATTTTTAATAAATTACCAACTTAAATTTGGTTAATTTGTTTATTTACAATTAAAAACATTTATCTTTAGAAATTAAACCGAATGGTTTATTATTAAAATACAGATATATTTAAATATTATGGAAAATATCACGGTACTTTTTATTTGGATAGCAGTCGCAATAGTCGGCTTGATTATCTTACTTTGGTTCTTCCCTGTAACAATGTGGTTTCAAGCCCTCATTTCAGGTGTAAGAATATCTCTTCTACAACTCATTTTAATGCGTTGGAGAAAAGTTCCTCCAGGAACGATTGTGATGGCTATGATTACAGGGACAAAAGCCGGACTAATTCTTAATGCCAATGAATTGGAGGCCCACTATCTTGCAAAAGGCAATGTTCCTAAGGTAGTGAATGCACTAATTTCTGCAGATAAAGCCAATATCGCTTTAGATTTCAAAATGGCAGCAGCTATAGATCTCGCTGGTCGTGACGTTTTTGAAGCTGTTCAACTGTCAGTAAATCCTAAAGTCATAAATACCCCTCCTGTTACTGCGGTAGCAAAAGACGGTATTCAACTTATTGCAAAAGCACGTGTTACTCTCAGAGCAAATATAAAACAATTGGTTGGTGGTGCAGGAGAAGAAACAGTTCTTGCACGTGTAGGAGAAGGTATTGTATCAAGTATAGGTTCCGCTGTTTCACATAAAGAAGTATTAGAAAATCCCGATTCTATATCAAAAGTAGTTCTTAACAAAGGACTTGATGCTGGTACAGCTTTTGAGATTTTATCTATTGATATAGCTGATATAGACATAGGAAAAAACATTGGTGCCGTGCTTCAAATGGATCAGGCAAATGCCGACAAGAATATTGCACAGGCTCGTGCTGAAGAAAAACGTGCCATGGCTGTTGCTTTTGAACAAGAGATGAAAGCAAAGGCTCAGGAAGCACGTGCAAAAGTTATCGAAGCTGAGGCTCAAATTCCTTTGGCTATAGCAGATGCTTTCCGTTCAGGAAATCTTGGCATTATGGATTACTATAAATTCAAAAATATCCAAGCAGATACAGATATGAGAGAGAGTATTTCTAAAAAATAAATGAACTACTAAAATAATCCATTCCAAAAGATTGGAACACAATAGGGGAAAACTGTGAAGTTTCCCCCTATTGTGCTTTAAAACCACATAGTAATGATTTATGTATTAGTGGAATTATAACAATAAATTTTTATAAATAAAAAAGCCACACATAAAGTACAGCTTAAATGATCTTTGGCGGTGAAAGGGGGATTCGAACCCCCGGTACGGTCACCCGTACGGCAGTTTAGCAAACTGCTGGTTTAAGCCACTCACCCATC
>JBAXYG010000180.1:0-3487 GCA_041670905.1 Bacteroidales bacterium | reverse complement strand
TGGTTATAGCGGTGAGGACACACCTCTTCCCATTCCGAACAGAGAAGTTAAGCTCACTAGCGCCGATGGTACTGCTATACCAAGTGGGAGAGTAGGCAGCCGCCGACTTTGAAGGGTCATTCATTTCTGAATGACCCTTTTTTTATACGAAAACTATTAACATGGTAAAGAAGTTTGCCATATCTCCTTATTCTGTTAAAGAGTTTGTTTATGCTTGTCGATTTAAAAACACTTTATATAGATAAAAACAAGTTTTATATCGATATAATTTTATTTTTTTATTAGTGTTTTGTTATTTTATTTTTAGATTAAAATATTTTTATCATGAAATCAATAATTACAATTGCACTAACTCTCTCTTTGGGATTACTACTGTTTGTCAGTACTAACTCCTATGCTCAAAATTTTAGCCAAGAAAAGCAACATTCTCAAACTCTTGATCCTAAAAATATGGCAAAACAACTTACAGATCAAATCGATAATTTGGTTAATCTGTCAGAAAAACAGTATAAGAAAATTTACAAGATCAACTTAACAGCGTTTAAGTCTCAAATAAATAATATGTCTGCTGGTCGATCTATGGGGCAAGGTGGTCCGAACATGGGGGGAGGTAGACCTATGATGGGTCAAGGGGCCCCTGCAATGGGTCAAGGCGAACCAGGAATGGGCCAGGGTAGTTCAGGAATGGGAGGTGGAATGTCTCAGATGGGAGAGATGAATGAAGAAAGATCAAAACAGATAAAAGAAGATATTGATGAAGCAAGGGCAAAAAAAGCAAAAAAATACAAAAAAGTTTTAGATGCTCAACAATATCAAAAATGGATGCAGTTCGAGAATGAAAAGATGGAAAAGGAGTTTTGGAAACAATAAAGTTTTTTGTCTTTAAATGTTTTTATAATTAAAGACTCCCTTTTGTCGATAAAAAAACACTAAATGTCGGTGTATATAGACTTTATATAGAAATCGTTTGAGGATTTTATGTTACGGAATTACTTTTGTTGCTGTAAAATCAATAAAAGTATTTTAAAATGAAAATAAAAGCAATTTTAGTGCTCGTTTCTGTTTTCCTCACAATAAGTGTTTCCGCTCAAGAAAATAATCTTTGGAGTTTGAAACAGTGTATTGAGTATGCAAAAGAAAATAATATTCAAGTACGAAGTCAGATTATAACAAAACAAAGTTTGGATGCTGATTTAGAACAAGTTAAAGCGCAACAATATCCTACTCTTAATTTTTCTACAAATCACAGCATCTCTTTTAGGAATACTTCTTCGTATAATGAGTATATGGAACAAGAAGGGAATACATCATTTCAGGGAAGTTATAGTTTAAATTCCTCTTATTCTATATATCAAGGAGGAAAAATACGTAATACAATTAAGCAACAGAATTTACTGAATACAGCTTCCGTTTATGATGTAGAACAATCAAAACTTGATATAGAAATATCTGTAACACAGGCTTATTTGCAAATATTATATAATAATGAAGCTTTGAAAGTTAATGTTCATGCTGAAGAACTTTCAAAGGTACAATTGGATAGAGCAAATGAGATGTATAAAGCTGGATCAATTTCCAAAGCTGATTTATCTCAGCTTCAATCACAATACGCAAGTGATAAGTATCAGGTAGTGAATGCTGAAAATGTTCTTTCATCTTCAAAATTAACATTGAAGCAGTTACTTGAACTTGGAATAAATGAAGAATTTGATGTGGAATTTCCCGAAATAAGTGACAATAAAGTTTCAACAGTTATTCCATCCTTAACAGAAGTATATTCAGTTGCTCTTATTGATTTACCACAGATGAAGAGTAGTTTATTGAATGTTGAAGCTTCTAGTCTTGCTGTGGCAGTTGCTAAAGGATCATATTATCCCACAATATCATTAAGTGCAGGTGTTTCTACCGGTATGTATTCCGGTACAGGTGTAGGTTTTATTGATCAGTTAAATAATAAACTTAATGAAAGTATTGGCTTGAGTTTGAGTATTCCTATATTTAACAGTAAGCAGGTTCGTACAAATGTTACCAAAGCTAAACTGCAAAATGAATCCATAAAATTACAAAATGAAAGTACAAATAAACAATTGCTGAGCACTTTGGAATCTTTGCATAACAATGCTACTTCTTCACAAATACAATATTATGCGGCATGTGAACAATTGTCTGCAGCAGAAATAAGTTATGAAATTGTTAGTGAACAATTTAATGCCGGCATTAAAAATACTGTTGAATTGATTTCTGAAAAGAACAATTTAATAAGTGCTCTTTCAAATAAGATACAGACGAAATATCAGGCTGTACTGTCATTGAAACTATTAAAATTATATCAGAATCAACCTATTGATATAACTAAATAATAATTTAAAAAGAAAAATAAATAATTAAGGATATGAATAAAAAAATTATCATTTCAATTTGTGCTGTTGTTGTTATTGTGGGAGTTGCTCTTTATTTTACTCTGAGTAAGCCCAAAGTTCAAAATGTCAATTATCAGCTTTATGTTGTAAAAACGACAACAATATCAAACAGCGTAACCGCTACAGGTACGGTAGAGCCGATTAAACAAGTGGATGTAGGTACACAGGTATCAGGAATCATTTCAAAAATATACGTTGATTATAATTCAATTGTACATGCAGGACAATTGATAGCGGAACTTGACAGATCTGTACTTGAAACGGATCTTTCAGCCTCAAAAGCTAATTTGAATTCTGCGAAGACGGAATATGAATATCAAGTAAAAAACTTTGAACGAAATAAAGGTCTGTATGCTAAGGAACTGATAAGCGCAACTGATTATGAGAGTGCCGAATATCAATACTTAAAAGCTAATTATTCATATGAGCAGGCAAAAGCTAATATACAAAAAGCAGAAAAGAATATAGGATATACAAGAATTTATTCTCCAATTGATGGAGTTGTTATGTCAAGAGCTGTGGATGAAGGCCAGACAGTTGCTGCCGGGTTTAGTACACCTACATTGTTTTCTATTGCAAATGATTTGAAAAAAATGCAGGTTATAGCTGATGTTGATGAAGCTGATATTGGAAAAGTAGTTGAAGGGCAAAAAGTCACTTTTGAGGTGGATGCATATCCTGATGATATTTTTGAAGGAAAAGTTGTGCAGGTACGCCTTTTGGCAACCACAACATCTAATGTTGTTACCTATGAGGTTGTTATTGATGCACCTAATCCTGATTTGAAACTTAAACCGGGGTTGACTGCAAATGTCACAATATTGACTCTTAATAAAGAAAATGTTCTGGCAGTTCCTGTACGAGCCTTGAGATTTATCCCAGGTAATTATATTGGATCTATACCGAAAAAATGTGTTTGGGGACAGGATACTCAAGGAAAGGTTTTTCCTATTGAAATCAAGACAGGTGCAACGGATGGGATATATACTGAGATAATTACGGGATTGAATAAAGGTGATAAAATAATTGTTGGAACAAAAACCGCTCTTCAGATAGGTTCTGATACG
>JBAXYG010000179.1:0-3492 GCA_041670905.1 Bacteroidales bacterium | reverse complement strand
TTCCAGGAAGTGACTTTGGACCTATATTAAGATCAAAAAAAATATAATTTGGACTATCGGCATCATATATCTTGCCTACAGTAATCCCTTTTATTTTTTTTGCTGTAACAACAGTAGACCCCTTAAGATTTTCACCATATATCATAAGTTGTAAAGGAATATCCATATCAATCCACCAACAGGGAGGTTCCACTCTCTCAATTTTTTGGGCATATGCACTTATACCGATAAAAACCAATAATGATATTAATATTTTTTTCATTTTTCAGGTCCATTTTCTTTTTTGAGGTTAGTGTCACAGTTACCAAAGTAATCACCTAAACTGAATATAATATGGTATCCATGAGGAGGGAGATTAAACTTATTATCCTTAGTGACAATATGATTTTCAACATTAAATGTAACCTCTTCATTTGAAAAGTTAAACATTGCAAGGCAAAGATCACCCTCAACTTCCCTTTCAAAAGCAAAAATTTGTTCCGGTTTATCAGAAGGAAGAATAAGCATTGTTCCACCCCATGGTTGCGCCCATAAAGAGGCATGATTGTCTCTCATTTTTATTAAAGACATATAAAGCTCACCCATTTCAAATTTATCATTTGTCCAATCAATTGTATCTTTTACAAAAAATTTTAATCGTTTATCAAGACTTGCCTCCTGCCCACTATATATCATTGGCATGCCAGGAACAACAAAAGATAATACGGCAAACTGCCTGTATGCTTCACCAAATTTTTCTATGTCCGTTCCAGTCCATGAATTCTGATCATGGTTTGATGTAAAATTCATAGGTATGCTATAATGTGGCATATGACTATTCTTCTCATAATTAATATAGAAATCAGCCAATGAATCAGCATTTATTTTACCGGCTGCCAAATCATACCATTGCTGCATTTGCTTCCAAGAATAATATGAATCAAACGAAACAAACTGCAAACTGTCTTTTTCTGCCTCGGCAAGGAAAAATAAACTGTCATTTAATTCTCTTAGTTCAGTTGTACATTCATTCCAAAAATCAACAGGAACTTCAGCTGCCACATCACAACGAAAACCATCCACTCCTACTTCCACCCAATATTTCATAGCAGAAATCATAGCCTCCCTAACCTCACTCTTTTCATAATTAAGAACGGACACATCAGTCCAATCGTACAAAGTAGCAATATTACCCAAAGAATCCCTACAAAACCATTCAGGATTTTCTTTCACCCATACGGCATCTCTTGATGTATGATTTGCCACCCAGTCAAGAATTACTTTGAATCCCATCTGATGTGCCTTATTGAGAAAATGTTTAAAATCTTCAATCGTGCCGAATTCCGTATTTACCCCGTAGTAATCCTGAACTGCATAGTAACTCCCAAGAGCACCTTTTCTTTCTTCAACCCCAATAGGATAGATAGGCATCATCCAAAGTATGTCAATACCTGTTTTCTGTAATCTATCCAAGTGATTTTCCAATGCTGCAAATGTTCCTTCGGGTGTATATTGGCGAACATTCACTTCATAAATTATTGCATTCTTTACCCATTCGGGATGTTGCAAATTAGTCTCAATTGATTTTGGTTGGATATTACAACCAAACAAGCAAAGTATTGCCGCAAATAAGAATATAACCTTTTTCATACTATAAGTCATTTTTTGTTACTGTATATTTTAAAGGAATAAGGGTCAACAACTATCTCCATATCCTTTTTTCCATTATACATTAAGTTTAAAGGTAGTGAAACGTTTGCTGTTTTTAAATCTGAAGATTTGTTAAGAGCTGTTATTACATATTCTCCCATATAAACTCTCATATATACAAAAAGATCATCCTCAACAATTAAAGGATAATAATCCCCATAAATCAAAGGCATCGAACTCTTACGAATAGAGGACAGCTTTTTTACTGTTTCAAATACTCTCGTTTCATTTACATTATACCCTTCAAATTCCATCCATCTGCGATTATCAGGATCATTCCCTCCTGGTTGGCCATATTCATCACCATAATATATACAAGGCACTCCGGGAAGTGTAAAATTCATAGCATGCAACATTTCAAGTTTTCTATATCCGATAGTATCCCTCACCCCTATATCACGCTTCCAGCCCGCTTTCTTATAATCTTCCCCGGGTATCAGGTCTCCTCCTGCTATTGAAACATAGCGTGCACGATCATGATTACCGGAGATATAACCCATAAGATTGTGATAACCATAAACATCAAGATCATTTTGGATACACTCCGCAAGCTTTTTAAAAGTACCTTCTTTGTCCGTAGTAGCCCAAATAAATGTGTCATATACATTAAAATCAAACTGAGCGTCAAGCATACCTGGTTTTACATAAGAGGAAATCAACGCACGAGAGCCATAAGTTTCACCAATTTGATAGAGTTGCCTATCATGAATGCTATCTAGTATTTTCCTGGTAAGCATTCTCCAAAAAACTTCCGGAATATGTTTTGTCGCATCATGCCTAAATCCATCAAACTCATAGTTTTGCATCCAGAACAAAGCAGAATCGGTCATCTGCCTATAAATATACGGTTTTTCAAGATCAAGTGAAGGAATGTGTTTGTCAAACCATGTTGTTAATCTGAATTCATCCCACAACTCAAAGTTTGGACGTCCGTCAGGTGTTATTGAAGAAGTGACCCAATCAGGATGAGCTTTAATGGTAGGACTGTCAATATGCATATGATTTGAAACATAATCAAGAATAACATTTTTATTATCACCATGAGCAGTTGTAAGCAAATTTTTAAGTTCTTTGTCCGTTCCAAACCGTTTATCTATTTGAGTTACGAAAATTGGCCAATATCCATGATATCCAGTAAATTTGGTTTTTGGATCCAGATTCTGACCCCATGCATCATAAGGATTCTGAGTTATAGGAGACAACCAGATTGTAGTTATTCCTATAGTATCAAAATAACCCTCATTGATTTTTTGTGTTATGCCTGCAATATCCCCACCCCAATAATCCACTTTTGGAAGAACATCTTTGGAATTGAGTTTCCAGTCATTTTCTTTATTACCATTATAGAAGCGATCTATAAGGATTGAATATAATATTTGTGTGTGTTTATCGGTTCTCTTCAGTAATTTAGGATCATTTATAACTTTACCGAAGTTTAATGGAACAAGTATATCATTTCCTATTCCGTTTTCATTAGCAGCAAAAACTCTGATATATGAGCGTTCCATATTTTTCGCATTTGAAGGGATGGTAACAATCAGTCTGCTTCCATCTTCAGCAGAAATGAATTTTTTTTTAAGAATAGTATTCTGCCATAATATGGCAAATTCTCTCACTCCACCTTTAATATTTACAATCAATTTATCATCTCTCCCCTCAACTCTTTCTGTCGAAATATATGGAGCAAGATCCCTTTTACAATTCTTTGTTTTAAACTCACTTTTATTTTTGACTACAAGCGTGCCACTTTGATTTCCACTGACAATATATAAAAAGGTTAAAAATGGAGTATTTTCATTTACG
>JBAXYG010000178.1:0-3518 GCA_041670905.1 Bacteroidales bacterium | reverse complement strand
TGATCGTCGTAAAGAGATGCTTCAAGATATCGCAATACTTACAGGTGGTATGGTTATATCGGAAGAAAGAGGATTTACCCTTGAAAATGCTACTCCTGATATGTTAGGTAGTGCAGAAAAAATCGTTATAGACAAAGAGAATACAACCATAGTAAATGGTGCAGGAGATTCTGCTGCAATTAAAGATCGTGCCGACCAAATTCGTAAACAAATCGAAACCACAACAAGTGATTATGATCGTGAAAAATTACAGGAAAGGCTTGGTAAACTTGCAGGCGGTGTAGCTGTTATTTATGTTGGTGCTGCATCTGAAATTGAGATGAAAGAAAAAAAGGATAGAGTTGAAGATGCTTTAAGTGCAACACGTGCTGCAGTTGAAGAAGGTATCGTTGCTGGTGGTGGAGTTGCATATATCCGCGCCATTGATGCTCTTGCATCTATCAAAAGTGAAAATGAAGATGAAAGAACTGGTATAAATATTATTGCACGTGCAATTGAAGAACCTTTAAGAATGATAGTTGAAAATGCTGGTGTTGAAAGTAGTGTTGTTGTTCAAAAAATCAAAGAAGGAAAAGGTGATTTCGGATATAATGCCCGTACAGAAAAATATGAAAATCTCCTATCTTCAGGAGTTATCGACCCTACAAAGGTTACACGTATAGCTCTTGAGAATGCAGCTTCAGTTGCAGGTATGTTATTAGCAACCGAATGTGTTCTTGCTGATAAGAAAGAAGATAATCCTCCTATGCCTCCAATGGGTGGTGGTCCCGGGATGGGAATGATGTAATTCTCTAATATTAAATATAAACTAAACCGTCTGAAAAAATTCAGACGGTTTTTTTTTAACTTTGCTTTATGAAAAATTTTTATTTACTCCTTATATATCTGATGCTGATCGTCTCTTGTGGCAATCCAAAGGCCCCTGCTGATACCTCAAAAGCTCAACCTTTCCCATACACCAAAATTCCGGCAATGCTTGGTACTGAGGCAAAAGCCTACCAATATATCTCAGCCCATTTTTGGGATGATTTTTTTAATCCTTCGAGAAATTATATCAAAGACACAAATCTTGTTGGAGGAGTAACAAAAAGCAGCTTTGAAAATGCATATTTGAAATATCTTCATTATCTGGACAAAAATTCAATAAATAATATGCTTTGTGCACAAAAAACTCTTATGGATAAGGCAGAGGAAAAAGAAAAAATTGAACCAAAAAGCATTATTTGGAAGACAGTAACCGACCTTTCGGAAAAATATCTTTTTGACCCAAATTCTCCGTACCGAAATGAAGAATATTTTATTCCAGTTCTTGAAAAACTCACAAAGACAGAGCTTACAGATTCAACACAAAAATCAAGATATAATTATCTTCTAACTCTTTGTTCATTAAATCGTCTTGGAACACCTGCTAACGATTTTTCTTTCACTCTTAATAACGGAAGAACAAGCTCCTTATATAAAACGAAAGCAAATTTTATTCTTCTTTTCTTTAGTAATCCGGGATGCGACAATTGTAAAGAAGTCATAGATATACTATCATCTTCTAAAGAGGTTAATTTAATGATAAAAGAAAAAAGACTTGCTGTGTTAAATATTTATCCTGATTCCGACCTTACAGAATGGTATAACTATATGAAATTTTATCCTAAAAACTGGATTAACGGGTTTGATCACAAAATGGAATTAAACAGCAATACCATCTATTATATCAGGGCTGTTCCTTCATTATATCTTTTAGATACAGATAAAAAAGTGATATTTAAGGATGGAACTCCTAAAAATATATTACAGTTTTTGATTTACCAGTATAATTTTTAAATGATTATCTAACTACTACACAATTAGCCACTTTTCTTTCCCCTTCTGCATCAAATTTCTTATTATCAGTGGGATGATTAATAATTAAATCTTTTACAACCATAGTAGAAGACCCTCCACCATCAAGATTTAAAGCATCTTTACAGCCCAACCAACTCATAACTTGCTGTAATTCAGGTATGCTCATGCCTGCTGCTGCAGAATTACGTCCGTCCACTACCATGAAGACAATTGTTCCATCCCTTCTTTTACCAACACATGTTCTTGGGTGACGATTTTTATAGAAAGGGGCCTCAGTTAGCAACTCTTTCTTTCCTCCGCACAACAGAATAGGACCGGATGTCAGAACATCTTCCGCTTGTATATAATGTTCCCATATCCAAATTGAATCTGCTTTTAAAATAAAAAGCTCTCCTTTAAAGGTGGCAATTGCTCCCAATTGGTGCATTTCTCTTACCCCAATATTGCTTTTTTGATTGTCAGCGAGCATAACTCCATCTACTCTTAAATAATCAACCGAATTATATGGTATGTTCATTTTAAAAAAAGACCCGTTCACAGCAGCCAAAGCTCCCACTTCTTTTGCCATTTCACTTGTTTTTTTCAGGATACTGTCTGCTATAATATCAATGCGTCTTTCCTTAGTTATTTCCAACAAAGAAATATATTGATTTGATCCAAAAACCTCCCCTTTATCAAAATGGCATTGTTTAACAGTTACACCATTGATTACTTTATTTTCAGTCCAATTTCCATCAAAAAACGATAATGAATCATTCTGCGCAAAAGAGAATGTCAAAGAGATAAAAAAACAGACAAATAGAGATGACGCCACTTTTTTTATATTCATAATAATAAAATATTAATCATTTATTTCAACAATTGCCTCAGAAATATTAATAATAAAATCACCTACACGTTCAAGTTCCGAAATTATATCCATATAATATACACCGACAAGATATGAATAAGCATTGTTTTCAAGATTCAATAAATGTTCTTCACGAAGATTATTTCTATATTCATTAATATCATACTCAGCATCAAGGGCATTTGATATATTAGAAATTTTGGTATAACCCCTGTCACAGTTTACAATCATCACATCAAGGGCTACTTCCACTAAGTAAAGCATATGTATTATTTTATTAACAATATTCTGATCAAAATGGATATTGTTGATATTCTTACGCTGTAAAATACGCCCTATATTATATCCGGAATCTCCAATACTTTCTAACTCTCCAATAATCTTATACATAGCCTGCGTTCTACGCCCCGATTCATGGCTTAATTCTTCTTCCCCAATTTCATTAAGATAATTTGCGATTTCATACTCAACCTGATCAGCGATTTGTTCATAATGTTCCAGTTTATTGAACAGCTCATTAAATTTATCGTTATCTGCTAATAGAATTGCCTCATGGGCATATGAATATTGTTTTTTCATCAACTGCGCAAAATGGACAATTTCTCTTTTTGATTGATCCAAAGACAATTCAGCTGTACTTAAAATTCCTCCTTGAATATATTGTAACCGGAATATTTCTTCATCTTTCGAACCCGGAATTATCCATTTTACAATTTTTACTATCGTAGGAACAAACCACACCATAATTAAAGTATTTGTAACATTAAATAATGTATGGAGCATGGAAATCGAATATAACATTGTCATAGAAGCGAGTGCAGGATCAATT
>JBAXYG010000177.1:0-3538 GCA_041670905.1 Bacteroidales bacterium | reverse complement strand
GAAGGATTGATTTCCGTTATATTATATAAAGGTTCAGAAGGAGATACATAGGCAACAAACTTTTCATAGTATAGTGGTATTTCAAATAAATCATCAATTTCCAAAGGTGTTGCTAAAATTGCCATATCAAGCTCTGCTTTTTTCAGGTTTTCTATAATTTCATTTGTCCTTATTTCTGAAACATGTATTTTTAAACCTGGATATTTGATTTTTAATTCCTCAAATAATTTAGGGAGGATGTAGGGTGCGATAGTTGGAATGATTCCTAAATCTATTTTGCCTATAGTCTGTTCCCGTTCCGAAAGAACCATTTCTTTAAGTTGATTGAAGTTGTGAAGAATAATCTTAGCTTGATTGATAACGTTAATTCCTATTTTGGTGGGTTTAATGGGATGTACATTTCTATCAAATATTGTTATATTTAATTCATATTCAAGTTTTTGTATCATTGAACTCAGCGTAGATTGTGTTATTTCGCAAGCTTTAGATGCTTTAACAAAATGCCTGTACTTGTCAACAGCAACTATGTATTCCAATTGTTGTATAGTCATATTATTGATTTTATCTATACGAATATAGATAAAATCTGTTTGATGAATAATAATTAACGTGATATATTTGCAGAAAATAAAATTAAATATAAAGAGTTATGTCAATAATAGTAGATCAAAAAATGTGCCCTCATAATCACATATGCCCGCTTGTTGACAGGTGTCCTGTCGGAGCAATATCCCAGGGATATGACGGATATCCGATAATTGACTATGAATTATGTATTGAATGCGGTAAATGTATAAAGTATTGTCCGATGAGAGCGATAAAACACGAGTCTGCATAATTTGCAAATCAATTTTTTTATCACTTATTTTGATCAAAATATTTTATGATGAGGAGCTTTGCAAGTGATAATAATTCGGGGGTTCATCCATTGGTTTTGGATGCAATTATAAAAGCAAATATGGATCATGCAGTAGGATATGGGGACGATCCTTGGACCGAGGCGGCGGAAGCTAAAATAAAGGAAGTTTTTGGCAATCAGGCATATCCTTTTTTTGTATTCAATGGAACAGGCGCTAATTCAGTAGCATTACAGGCGGTAACGCATCCTTTTAATAGTATTTTATGTGCAGAAACAGCACATATTTATGTTGATGAGTGTGGCGCTCCCGCAAAATTGAGTGGATGTGCAGTTGTTCCTATTGCAACAAAAGATGGTAAACTAACTCCTGAACTGATTAAACCGCACCTAACTAATTTCGGAGTATGTCATCATTCTCAACCGAAGGCGGTATATATCTCACAGGTGTCTGAGTTGGGTACTGTATATACGATAGCGGAGATCAAAGCTTTAGCGGATTTGATTCATTCTTATGATATGTATCTTCATGTTGATGGTGCAAGACTTGCAAATGCTTGTGTTTTTCTGAATTGCACAATGCGAGAAATGACAGTTGATGCTGGTGTGGATGTTTTAAGTTTCGGAGGAACAAAAAATGGAATGATGATGGGGGAGGCTGTGGTTTCTTTCCGCAAAGAAATAACTCAAAATATTCAATTTATCCGTAAACAATCTGCCCAATTGGCGTCTAAATTAAGATATCTTTCAGCTCAATTTATACCTTATCTTGAAAATAACCTTTGGTATAAAAACGCCAAAAATGCTAATGAAAAGGCTTTATCTCTGGCCAGGATTCTTAAAAAGAATCCTCAAATAAAATTTACGCAAAAAATTGAATCAAATCAATTATTTTTTACTGCACCTAAGAGTATAATTGAGCAAATGCAGAAATATTATTTCTTTTATTTCTGGAATGAAGATACAGGTGAGATTCGTCTGGTAACTTCATGGGATACTACCGATGAAGATTTGGATCAATTTGAACGTAACTTCTTAATAAGTCAATGTATTTAGGTGAATTGATTTCTCTGGGAGTTGCTTTTTCCTGGACTATTACCGCTCTTTGCATAGAATATGCTAGTAAGAAACTTGGCACATTGTCGGTCAATTTTTTAAGGCTTTTGTTGGGATTTTTTCTGACAGGTTCGTTGTTATTAGTTATAACGGGTCGGTTTTTTCCTCAAGGTACTGATTCAGATACATGGCTGTGGATGTCGGTTTCTGGTTTAATAGGATTTGTTTTTGGTGATTTTTGTCTTTTTTACTCTTATATATTGATTGGGTCACGTTTCGGACAGCTTTTTATGACCCTTGCTCCTCCTGCAGCGGCTATTTCAGGTGCTATTATTTTAGGGGAAAGCATGAGAGGAATGGCTTGGGTCGGGATGTTTGTGACGCTTATAGGAATAGCCTTATCTATATTCAGTCGTGGAGAAAAAGGGAGAAGGATGCATATTAAATTGCCTCTCAAGGGAGTATTGCTTGGAATAGGGGCCGGTTTAGGACAGGGAGTCGGCCTTGTTTTTAGCAAATTAGGTATGGAGCATTACTCTGAAAGTGCAATTGGAAGTAGTGCGGAAGTTATAAAAATGATTCCTTTTGCTGCGTCACAGATACGGATGATAGTTGGTACAATTTCCTTTCTAATAATACTTCTTATTACAAAAAAACTGCATAACGTAAAACCGGCATTTCATGATAAAAAAATAGGATTATCTGTTGTTCTTGGTACTATTTTCGGTCCTTTTCTCGGTGTGGCATTTTCACTTATGGCCGTACAATACACAGAAAGCGGTATTGCTTCTACTATTATGGCTCTTACTCCAATAATAATAATTTTACCTTCAGTAGTAATCTTAAAACAAAAAATAACCCCTTTGGAGATTGTAGGAGCTATTATAAGTGTTGCGGGTGTTTCTCTCTTCTTTCTATAATTGTTAAATGCAAGGAATTGTAAACCAGAAAGTAGATCCTTTGCCAACTTCCGATATGACACCTATTTGTCCATTATAATGATTGACGATGCTTTTTGCAATAGATAATCCTAATCCGGATCCAACTTTTTCTGGACTCAATTTAATAAATCTATCGAAGACACTATCGATCTTATCTTCAGGAATGCCAATACCGGTATCTGTGACAAAGAACCTAAGAACAGGGTTGCGTGTTATCTGATCATTTTCCTTTGTATACCCGAATCTTATGTCTCCCTCATCTGTGAATTTAATGGCATTATTTATTAGGTTATTTATAACCTGAAGAAGTCTGTTTCTATCAATAAACAAAATGCACTCGGGGTCTTTTTTTTCAAAAATAACATTTAGCTTTGAACCATTATCTTTCAGCTTTAGTTTAAAACTTACTTCAATACTTTTGAGTACGTCATTAATATCAGATTTTGTATTGTTGAAATCAATTGTTTCCGCCTCAATCATTGATATATCCAAAATGTCATTTATGATTTGCAACAGCAAATTATTATTTGTCTTGATATATTCAAAATATTCTTTTTTCTCGTTATCGGATATTCCTTCGTTGCTTGCCAGAATATTTGAAAATCCTAAAATGGCATTTAGTGGGGTTCTGATCTCATGACTCATATTGGCGAGAAATTGAGATTTTAATAAATCTGAGCGTTCG
>JBAXYG010000176.1:0-3543 GCA_041670905.1 Bacteroidales bacterium | reverse complement strand
TGTCATCAATATCGGTCGTGTACGTATATTAACTGCCTGAATAAGTGCCTCATCTATCGTTTTTCCGGTTTTAAGTGCATCATTTGCAAAGTCCACCAACAATATAGCATTCTTTGCCACCAACCCTATCAACATTACCAACCCAAGCATCCCATAAATACTTAGAGGATTGTTTGTGAGAGCTAAAGCCAAAAATGCTCCTAAAATAGAAAGAGGTATTGAAAACATCACCACAAACGGGTCTACCCAGTTGTTGTATAACAAAACCAGAGCAAGATAAACCAATACCAGAGACAGCAACAACGCTTTTATAAGAATAGACATTGAATCACCCATAGATTTCATATCACCAGTAACTTCAAGTCTGGTCCCTTTTGGTTTAGGCATCTTTTCAACTCTTTTTTTAAATTCCTGCGAAACTTTTCCAGGAGAAACTCCAAGTACTTGTGTTCTAATTGTTACAGAATTGTTTCTATTGTATCTTTCCAACCTATTTGGTCCTGTGCCAAGTTTTATTTGAGCAAATTGAGATAGTTTAACAATTTCTCCTTTGGAGTTTACAAATGTCATATTTTCAACATCTTCAACATCTTCTCTATATGATTTATCAGACCTTATATTTATATCATATTCATAATTATTTTGAGTGTATTTCAAAACATCACTACCCTGATAAGCCATCTGCATTGTAAATCCTACATTATCAAGAGACAATCCCATTGCCGACATCTTATCCCTGTCAACTATTACTGTAATTTCCGGAGTGCCACTCTCTACCGATAATTGCTGCTGCATAGTACCTGGTATTGACTTCATTACAACCAACGCCTGATCGGCAAAAATCATCAAAGAGTCAAGATCATTTCCTACAATAACATATTCAACAGCTGCCTTTGCGGATTGTCCTGTCAGTCCCACACTGAAAACTTTTACTTTTGCATCTACAAGATATTCTGTCAAAGGATTTTTAATCTTTGTAATATAAAGTTTGGTATCATCTTTCCTTTGGTTGCGCGGAACAAGTTTTACATTTATTTCAGCAATTGATGGTGTCCCCTCTGTACTTTGAGTATTGTCACTCGTTACACCGACCATTGTTACCAAATTTTTAACACCCGGTTGCTTCCATAACCAATCTTCCGCCTTTCTTACCATTTTATTGGATTCTTCTATTGAGATATCCTTTGGCATCTCTAATTGAACAATAAATTCCCCTCTGTCTACTGTCGGAAGAAATTCAAACCCGATAAATCCGAGAGGGAATAAAGAAACAACCGCAATAGTAAGAGCAATTATTATAATTCCAATCCATCTTTTATGAAATAAAGACCATTTCAACAAATTAGAAATCCACCTGCTGAAATTTGTCACTCCTTTTTCAAATTCCAATAATATCTTTTCAATTATGTTTTTGCCTTTAAGCGGCTGAATCTTTCCAAATCTAGAAGTAAGTAAAGGGACGAGTGTTAATGCAGCCAAAAGACTTATCAGGGTTGATATAACTATAACGATACAAAATTGACGTAGTATATCGGACACAAGTGTATTAGTTAAAGCAATAGGCAAGAATACCACAACAAGAACCATAGTTACCGAGATAATGGTAAAACCTATTTCTTTCATTGCATCCGACGTTGCACGTACTCTGTTTTTCCCCATTTCAATATGCCTGTAAACATTTTCCAGAACTACAATTGCATCATCTACAAGAACTCCTATAACCAAAGAAAGTCCCAACAATGACATCAGATTAAGAGAAAAGTGCAAAAGATTCATTCCTATAAAGGTAGAAATCAGTGATACCGGCACTACAATCATTATTACTATTGCATTCCTTACATTATGCAAGAATAATAGCATTACAAAGAAAACTAGAACAATAATAAGAAGGAGATCACTCAGAACCGAATTTATTGATTCTCTTGTAAATTCGGTTGAATCCTGTGCAACAACAATAGACAGTCCGGTGTCAGCATATTCGGTTTCCACTTTTGTTATTGTCTCTTTGACAAGGTTGCTTACTTTAATAGCATTTGCATCAGCCTGCTTGTTTATATTTATTAGGATTGCATCCTTTCCATCAACACGCGCCAGTTTGGTTGGATCCTTAATGGCATCTGAAATCTCTGCTACATCGCTCATTCTTATTTGAGAACCAGTTGGGGTGGTAAAAATCACCAAATTCCGAATTTCTTCTACATTCTTGAATTTTCCTGAAAGTCTAATTGCTGTATTTGTTTCACTATTTTTTATGCTTCCTGTAGGAAAATCAAGATTAGCAGTACTCAAAATTCCCTGTATTTGAGCCGCACCTATACCATACGAGCGCATTCTGTCAGCATCAAGATTTACCTGTATTTCTCTCTCTTGCCCTCCTACCATACTAATTTTTGCCGCACCTTTAATACTGGAAAGTTCGGGAATGACTTTTTTATCCATCAAATCATAAAATTCGGTAGCTTCAAGATTAGAACTTGCCGCCAACATAATTATCGGCTTATCATCTACTGTTATTTTAGAAATTCTTGGAGACAATACTCCTCTTGGAAGCTCTGATTTCTTAGATTCCAGCAAATTTTGTGCATCAGTGATGGATTTGTCTATATCCGTTCCATAAACAAAAGAAACAAATAACATTGACATACTTTCAAAGGAATATGATTGTATCTTTTCTACTCCTTCCATGCTCGAAAGAGCATCTTCAACCTTCCTTGTAAGTGAATTTTCCACCTCAGAAGGTGCCGCACCTGGATACACAATTTGAATATTCAAAGTTGGAGGCGTAAACTTAGGCATAAGTTCGGCATTCAAATTCTTATAGCCGAGGTAGCCCAAAATTGTTAAAACCGTGAATAATACTATTACGTATATCGGGCGTTTTATTGATTGTTCAACCAGTTTCATCTTATTCGGTTTTAATTTTTACCCCTTCCGAAATATTTATTAATCCGGCAGTTACTATTATTTCTCCTGATTTTAATCCGGAAAGAACCTCTACCTCCTTACCAATTAAATCTCCGATTACAATCTCCCTTTCATGAGCAACATTATTGTCCACCACATATACTTTTGCGCTCTTTATACTTCCACTTATAGCACTTCTTGGAACCAAAATCCCATCCTCAGCAATTTGAGAATCAAATCTGGCATTTACATACATACCGGGTTTTAACTCTTTCACCTGATTTTTATCAAGAACAACCTCAACGGGATAATTAAAAGACCTATCACCTTTCACTGATATATAATTTATTTTCCCTGTATATTGTTCATTTGGGAAAGCATCACAAGTTATTCTTATTTCGCCACCTTTTTTTAAAGAAAGAACCTGTTTCTCAGTAACATTCAACCACACACGTAAGGCAGAATTATCTACTATATCGAACAATCTTGCCCCAGGATTTAAAAGTGTCCCTATTTCTATATATTTTTTATTGATTACTCCCGATATCGGGGCTTTAATTTTTGTATCCTCAAGTCTCCTTTTACTACTTATATATCTACTTTCAGCAGCAACAAGTTGTGTTTTCATGCTTTCAAGTT
>JBAXYG010000175.1:0-3594 GCA_041670905.1 Bacteroidales bacterium | reverse complement strand
GAAAGGCCATTTAGAACACCCCACCATAGTTCAAGTATGATTTCACTTATAGGCGGAGGACAGAATGCAATTCCCGGTGAAATATCCCTTGCTCATAACGGTGTTCTGTATCTTGACGAAATAGCGGAATTTTCAAGGATGACATTGGATATGCTCAGGCAACCTCTTGAGGATGGGAAAGTGGATATTTCAAGACTTAAATATAAAGTTGAATATCCATCTTCATTTATGTTGATTGCCTCAATGAACCCATGTCCCTGTGGCTATTTTGGGGATGGCTCTGGAAGATGTCGGTGTTCTCCCTCTATGGTTTTGAGATATATGTCGAAATTGTCTGGACCGTTGATGGACAGGATAGATATGCAGATATATGTATATCCTGTGCCAGGAGGTGATCTTGTACGGGAGTCTGTGGCTGAGTCAAGCAGTATAATAGCTTTGCGGGTTGCAGCAGCCAGGGAAATTCAGCGGGAGAGGTTCAAGTCGGAAGGGATATTTACAAATTCGCAAATGTCATCAAGAATGATAAAAAAGTATTGTAGAATAGGAGAGGAAGAAAAGGCTTTTTTAAATAATATAATAGATAAATTAAATATTTCAGCAAGAGCATATAGCCGGATTCTCAAGTTGTCAAGGACAATAGCAGATTTGGAAGGGATAAATTTTATATCTTTGCGGAACATATCCGAAGCAATTCAATATAGAAATATGGATAGGGCGAATATCTATGACTGAAATTGAAATTAGAGAAATAAATGATTTGGAAAGGAGTGCTCGTGAATTTTTAGAGCATATAGGTGATGCTTCCGTTATTGCATTTTACGGTGCAATGGGTGCAGGAAAAACCACATTTATTACTGCATTATGCAAAGTTCTTGGAGTTAAAGACGTTGTGAACAGTCCCACGTTTACAATAGTAAATGAATATCTGAGTGGGACAGGGAGATCAATATATCATTTTGATTTTTATAGAATAAATAAATTATCCGAAGCGATAGATATCGGTTTTGATGAATACATCTATTCCGACGGTCTTTGTTTGATCGAGTGGCCTGAAAAGATTGAAGAGTTGTTGCCTGAGGAGACCTTAAGGGTACATATTACAGTTGAAGGAGACGATTTAAGAATATTAAATTTTTGACCATGAAAAAACTATTATCTGTTATTACTTTTTTTTCGTTGTTTATTGTTACGGCATTGACTGCACAATGTACTATTTCGCCAGAAAAAAATAAAAGCCTGCCGGATACCGCAATCCGTATTATACCCGGTGCCGAATTTGTTGAGGAATATCTTCCGTTATTGGAGGGAAAGAGAGTCTGTATATTATCAAATCAAACAGGGATGGTCACTAAAGACAAGCATGTCCTTGACACATTACTGTCTCTTGGCGTGAATGTGGTATCAGTAATGTCTCCGGAACATGGGTTTAGGGGTAATGCTGATGCTGGAGAGGTTGTAAAAAACTCTGTTGATGAAAAGACAGGAGTTCCAATCAGATCTTTGTATGACGGTAAGGGAGGGGCTATCAGTGAAGAGACAATAAATGAGTTTGATGTTCTTGTTTTCGATTTACAGGATGTTGGATGCCGGTTTTACACTTATCTAACAACTATGGCTAAGGTAATGTACGTATGTGCTGAGTATGATAAGAAAATGATTATTCTTGACCGGCCTAATCCTCTCGGTTTTTATGTTGATGGTCCTATTCTGGATATGAAATATAAATCCGGTGTTGGTTGGTTGCCTATTCCTGTAGTACATGGAATGACTCTTGGCGAATTGTCAGGAATGGTTAATGGCGAAAAATGGCTTCCGGATAGTTTGCAATGTGATGTTACAGTAGTAAAATGTGCAAATTATACTCATAAATCAAAATACCAACTTCCTATAAAACCGTCACCGAATTTGCCTGATATGCGCTCAATATATCTTTATCCTTCAATGTGTTATTTTGAAGCCACTCCTGTAAGTTTAGGTCGTGGTACGGATAAGGCCTTTCAAATGTACGGTCACCCGAACATGAAGGGATATATGTATCACTTCACTCCATTAAGTATTGAGGGTGCAAAAAATCCTCCTCAATTGAACAAGATATGTTACGGAGTTGATTTGAGAAAGAGACCATCTATTGATGAAATAAATGCTGAAGGAATCAATCTGGAATATATAATTGATGCTTATAGTAATTTGAATCTTGGAAACTATTTCTTCCGTTCTTTTTTTGAGTATTTGATAGGACAGGCTTATATCAGAAATATGATAATTGATGGGGCAACGGCTGATGAAATAAAAGCTATGTGGAAATATGATGTTGAAAAATTCAAAGAGCAACGCAGACCTTATCTTTTGTATGAGGAATAATTGTAAAATTGAACTTGTATGCAAAAATGAGTTATGAATCGTCTTCCAGGTATTATTTTATAATAAAAGAGCCAAAGCACAGTGCGTTAAATTATTTAGATATATAATTATTTATCACATAATTACAGTTTTAATGTACGCTAATTTTTTTTTCTTCTAAAACTGTAGGGCTTTTTAACCTTTTAATTTTTATTTTTGTACTACTTGTAATCGCAATAATAATATATTATTGCATTCAAGTCTCTCTACAGGTGGAAATAAATTATTTATTTTCTATTTTTGAGAACGGTAATAGCAATGAACAGCTTTTTATAAAAAGAAAGGTGCTGAATTTTCAGCACCTTTCTTTCTATTTTAGAAATACTTCTTAGTCGTTATTCATCTGTATTATATCAACGTTCTTTTGTGAAGTTCCTATCAGGTATTCACTGAAATAGTCGGCCATTCTCCAGAAAAAGTATTCATTCATATCTCCGAAACCATGACGTTGTCCTGGAAGAATAAGTAAATCAAAACGCTTATTGGCTTTAATAAGAGCATTCACTACTCTTATTGTGTTTCCCGGGTGAACATTATTGTCAATATCGCCATGCACCAAAAGTAGGTGACCTTTTAGATTTTCAGCAATATCTTGGTTTTTGTCTATGCTGAATTTAAATGTAGTATCTCCTTTTGCTGTGATTTCTTCTAAAATACCATGGTGCTGTTCGCTCCACCAGCGGTTGTAAATACTGTTGTCATGGTTGCCGGCGCAGGAAACTGCAACGCTAAAGAAGTCAGGATATTTTAAAATGGCAGCTGTCGACATAAATCCTCCACCTGAATGGCCATGAATACCCACTTTTGTTATATCAATAAAAGAATAGCGTGTAGCAAGTTGTTGTATTGCATATTTTTGATCTTCCAAACCATAATCACGAAGATTGCCATATCCAAAATTATGATACCATTTTGATCTACTTGGGTGTCCGCCTCTGTTTCCAACAGTAATAACTATAAATCCTATTTGTGCAAGACGATCAAGTCGGTTCATCCCTTTACTCCAGACAAGACTGTTTCCCTCTGTTTGTGGTCCAGGATATACATAGTCTATAATAGGATATTTCTTTGAAGGGTCGAAATTAAAAGGTTTATACATTGTACCATATAAATCTGTCACTCCGTCTGCAGCTTTTACCATGAAAGGTTCAGGAAACTTGTACCCGGCTGCAAAAAGCAATGATAAATCAG
>JBAXYG010000174.1:0-3598 GCA_041670905.1 Bacteroidales bacterium | reverse complement strand
GTCAGGATTTGTTGGAGTAGAACTAACTGCAGGTCTTTGTGCTTTTTGATAAACTTTATTTACTTGAGCAACAGAAAGTTTTGAACCATAAATATCACCATAATGAGTATTTCCGGCATCTACGTCATCACCCATATCAGCTTGTTGAGCAGCAGCAGTAGCAGGAGTAGTAGAATAAGCTAATTCTTTACCATCAATATCTTTCAAAAGAGCATAAGAAAGGTCTTTAGCATTAACTGAAATAGTTTCTGAAGAAATAAGATGACCATAAGCATCAAATGTTCTTTCTACATAACGTAGAGTATCAGCAGGGATTCCCCAATAAGCCTCTCTTTGAGTATAAAAGTTTTTAAATGCATTAACATAAGCTGTAGTATCAGCAGCAGTTAAAGTAGTATGAATATACCAAGAAGTAGCAGCTGTTGAATAAAGGAATTCATATGTCCCTGCAACTAATTTGTTATAAGCTGTATTATAAGCTGTTCCTGCAAGAGCAGAAGCCCATGCTGTTGAAGAAGGTTGAGTCAAAGTGTTTCCTTCAACTGCTTCCCAAGCTGTCTTAGCAGTATTTCTTGCGGTAACTGCAGCACGAAGCTTAGCAGCTAAACCGGCAGTATCTTGTTCAGCATACATACTTTTTAACCAAGAAACCATATCATTCAGACCCATTTGAGCTGAAAGAGTCTTATCAACATCAGATTCATTTGTATATTCATAATCTTCACCATCCATGATAAAGCTTTTTGAATTATATGATGCATAAACATCAAATTCATCAGAACCAAGATTAGCAAGATTAACATAAGCAGAGTCACCAGCAGCAATTGGAGAACTAAGAGGTCTAGTTTGACCATCTAACTCATCCCATACTCCTTTTGCAAAGTCTCTGTCAACAGAGGTTTGAAGAAGTAGTTTAAATTTGTCTTTTGCAATACCTTGAACAGATGACAAATCCACTGTATATTTCTTTACAGTAACAGGTCTTTGTGCAACTGCTGTATTATAAGTAGCTTTTGCAGTATTATATGATGTCAAAGCAGTGGCAGTAACAGTTGATGCATTATTATAAGCAGTTACTAAAGGAGTATAATCTACTGTGTTGTAAGCGATTTTTTGTGCGGCTTTTAGAGAATCAACAGTAATCATATCCATTGTGTCTTGTAATTTTTCCAATTCAGCAACCCATTCTTGGATGTCTTCACTGTTTTTCCACAAGTTAACATTAGCAAGATCTGATTTAGCATCAGCTAATGATTCAGCAGCATCAGCTAATTGTTTATCAAGATTTTCTTTTACAGTACCATCAGCAATAGCAACCTGCGCAGCGATAAGAGCCTGTTGTTTTGTAGTAACTACACCGGCAGCAGCAGTATAAGCAGTCATTGCATCCTTATAACGATTTACAATTGCAGTATAAGCAGCTTTTTGTTCTGTAGTAAGATCCATTTTCTCAAAAGCAATCTTATCAAGAGCTTTTTTAAGAAGAGCCTGAGCTTCAGCAAGTTGTTTTTCAAATCCAACCATTGCAATTTCGTGTTGAGATTGCAATTCTTCAATTTCAAGAAGAATTTCCGCTTTTCTAGCATCATTTTCAGCAGCCAGAATTTCAGCACGTAAAGTACTAACCTGATTTGCAATTACCTGACCAGCAGTCAAGGCATCTTGATATGCAGCCTCTGCCAATCTGAACGTAGCATCTGCCTCAGCTACTTTAGCATCAGCGTTCTTTACGGCACAAAGAGCCTCATAATAAGCGGCTTTTGCCAGTCTGAGTTCGTACACTCCCTCAGGCTCGACATTTTCAATACAAGAAGTGAAAAGACTGCCAGCAGCAATCATAATCACTAATGAATAAATAATCCTTTTCATAAAAATTTTGTTAAGTGTTTATTATTTATTGGTTAAACATAAATGAATTCAAAGTAATTCACGACTTCAAATATAGATATTAAATCCAAGTTATCAAAATTAAATGTTGATAAATCACGGCTTTTTGTTGAAAAAAAACTAAAAAAACCTTGCTCTATTATCTTTAATTTCAGCAGTACTCATCAGAACGTTTTGTAAAACTTTCATCTGATAAGAGGTTATTTGTGCCAAATTATTCATGGCATCCTTTTCTGTAAAATATTTACCTGTTTGACGATCAGCTATTTGGAAGATATATACACCTATTTCCCCTGCCACCGGACCGGTTAAAATTCCTTGTTCTGCACCGGCTACAGCTCCTATAAATTTAGGATCCAATGATCTGGACTGCATTGAACCGAAAGAAACACCTGTCTGGTGACTAACGGTTGAACCTAAAGTTTCGGCAACTTGATCAAGGGTCTTACAATCTTTTGTTTTTTCGGAAACTTCAGCAACCATCTTTTCTAATTTCTTTTCATTCATGATTGCCATTGTTATTTCCTGCTTAAGTTCTGAGACAGGGATATATCCTTCTTTTCTAACCTGAGTGACAGCAGCTACAAAATAATACTTGTTGTTCACTATTATAACATCAGATACTTCTCCCTTTTTTGCTTCGAAAGCCCAACGGGTAACTTCTTTTGCATTTTCACAAACACCAATTCTCTTAGTAGCCTCAGTAATATGAGAAACTGGAATAACAGGAAGATTTTCTTCTTTAATAATAGAAGTGAATTTTTCGTATTTTCCTTCAGCCTTATCTGAAAATTCAGTTGCTTTCATTAAGAAATCACGATAAGTACTTTCTGACGGAATTATATTCTTTGATAAAACGGCTAATTGTACTTTATTTTTAGGAGAAGTCCTTTCTTTTATATACAAAACAGTCCACCCCTGATCATTTTTAATTTTTATTGCTTTATTTTCTTTCACTTCAAATGCTACATCAAAATGAGATACATTATTTTGTGCTGTAATCTGTTGTGTAATCCACCCCAATTCAGAAAATCCAACAGGAGAAACTCCTTTATTAAAAGCATTAACCACAGAATCGGCTTGCGCATCAGTTTGTACAAACATAAAGTTTGCAGAAACTGAATCCGGAAGAGATTTAAAAGATATTATTCTTGCGGCCATATAGGATTTATCAGAAGTATTTATCTCACTTGCATTCATTTTGTTCTTTCCAAAAGCATATTCGGCAAACTCAGGAACTGATTCTAATTCTTCTTTACTAAAATAATAAGTATTCCATTTGCTGTCTGAATTAAGAGCAATAAAGTTTTTCAAATTGCCAGATACCTTAAATTCTTCATATAGTTTATCAAAATTAACTTTTGTTTCATCAATATCATCCTGTGAAGGTATCACCTCAAACATCACATATTCTATATCTCTATTAGCAACCTGTTTCATGCTTTCTTTGCGTGCATTGTAATACTCTTTTATCTCTTTATTGGAGATAGTGATAGAGGAATCTTGTTTAAAACCAAGAGGAACCATTACAAAGTCCACATCCGAAATTACATTATTTTCCAAAATTGCGCGCTCCTTTTCTAAGGAATTGTATATATTACTCTTCTCTAATAAAGAAGCATATTTTGTATATAATTGTTGTTTATAAACAGCGTTTTCCAGATAATTCCAATAAAAATCGGCATTGCCGGTAGCATCAGCAGATATTGAC
>JBAXYG010000173.1:0-3599 GCA_041670905.1 Bacteroidales bacterium | reverse complement strand
ATTGCTTTGGGAGATGCAAAAAAAATTGTTGAACCACAAATAAAAAAACTTGATTTTCCTCAAGACTTTACTTACAATTTTACCGGGTCAGTTAAAGATCAGCAGGATTCATTCGGTGAAATGATTACATTAATGCTGCTTGTGATAATGCTTGTATTTATTGTTATGGCGGCTCAATTTGAATCTCTAAGGGATCCTTTTATAATAATGTTTTCATTGCCATTTGCTTTTACAGGAGTCTTTTTAGCCCTTTGGATGACTAATACTCCTTTGAGTTTGATTGCATTGATAGGTGCTGTGATGTTGATAGGTATAGTTGTTAAAAACGGTATTGTTCTTGTCGATTATATTAATCTTAACAGGGAAAGAGGTGCTTCTATCAGGAGGTCAGTCATAATAGGTGGTAAATCACGTCTGCGTCCGGTACTGATGACAACAATAACAACATTGCTAGGTATGTTACCAATGGCTTTGGGAGTAGGGGAAGGTTCCGAATTATGGCAACCTATGGGTATTGCTATTATCGGTGGGCTGACAATCTCTACTATATTGACGCTGATTGTAATGCCTGTTATTTATTTGTTGTTCAATGCGGGCGATGTGCGTAGAAAACGGAAAAAACTACATAAACAATATTTAAACAAAGAGTAGGATGAAAGCACTGATGATAACATATAATCAATCATTAAATGAAATGATAATGGATATATTGGATAATAATTCCGTACGTGGTTTTACCAAATGGGAAGACGTTCAGGGAAGAGGTACAAAAAAAGGAGAACCACATTATGGTTCTCATGCATGGCCTTCAAAGAATATATGTATTATTGCGGTTGTTGAACCTGAAAAAGCCACTGTAGTGATAGAAAAGTTGAACAGTCTTAATAAAAATGCTGAAAAGCAAGGGCTTACAGTATATGTATGGGATGTTTATCAGGGAGTATAAGTAAATGTTATAGCGTTCTCCCAAGCGAAAACGCTATAATAAAAAAAAGTAGTATATTAGCATTAAATAAAAATTATAAATATTGTTATGGCACAATTAATTAACGATTCAAATTTCGAAGATACAGTTATCAAATCTGATAAACCTGTTATTGTGGATTTTTGGGCGCCATGGTGTGGCCCATGTAGGATGATAGCTCCTATTATTGAGGAATTATCCAGTGAGTATGAGGGCAAAGTTTTAATTGCTAAATGTAATGTTGATGAGTCATCAGATGTTCCTATGAAATATGGAATAAGAAACATTCCGACACTTGTTTTCTTTAAAAACGGAGAAATGGTTGGAAGATTGGTCGGGGCGGTTTCAAAATCTGAAATAAAAAATAAAATAGAATCATTTATCTAAAGAAGAAAAGTTATGAAAAAAGTAGTAGTATTTATTATTGCCCTGACGTTGTTTATGGGCTTTAATGTTAATTCAAATGCTCAAGGGTTTATTATTAAAGGTGGGTTGAGTTATGCTAATATGGGTACCCAATTTGAAAATTATGATGTTAAAAGTTATACCGGATATCATTTTGGTGTTGGTGTTCAGACAGGTAGCCTGTTGGGATTCTCACTTCAACCGGAACTTCTCTATAATGTAAGCGGTTCAAAAATAGGTGAGAATATAGACTGGGTACAAGGTTATTTGCAGTTGCCCGTTAATATTCAATGGGGTATAGATCTTATGATTTGCAAACCTTATATTCAAGTATCACCATTTGTAGGTTATTGCCTTTCTAATACCTTATCTGGTACTGGTATTTCAACTGATACAAATCTTTTAGATTACATAAGTGATAATTCAGATAGATTTGATTATGGTGTTGGTATTGGTGCCGGTCTTGAATTATGGAAACTTCAGGTAAGTGCAAAATACATTTGGAACTTTGGCAATGTTACAGATTGGAATGAATTTGAAAATAACCTTGGTAATATAACTACTGATAATGCCGGAGCAGTTGAAGTATCTATTGCAATCAAGTTTTAATCAAGTTCAGCCTTAATGGGGAAAAGAATTACAGTATATTGCGCATCAAGCGATATATTAGATATTAAATACAAAGAGGCCGCTCATGATTTTGCAAGAGAGGCCTCTTTGCTTGAATATAATGTGGTATGCGGAGGGACAACAAAAGGCTTAATGAAGATTATAGCCGATGAGATGATTGCTGTTGGAGGGAATGTTTCCGGTGTCATTCCTCATTTTATGTGCGAGAAGGGGCTAGAGCATAAAGGAATTAAGGATATTATATATACGCAAACTCTTTCTCAACGGAAAGAGAATTTACGTAATGGTTCGGATGTTGTTATAGTCTTTCCGGGTGGAATAGGAACACTTGATGAGTTTTTTGAAACTATGGTGTTGAAATGGCAGGGCCAATTCCCGGGGAAATTGGTTCTTTTTAATCAGGAAGGATATTATGATCAGTTGATTGCTCTTTTCAATAATTTTTATAAAGAAAAGACAATTAATGATGATGTTTTGAATTCTGTGATAATTGTAAATGATTTGGATGAATTATTTAAACAACTTGCAACTTAATGGATATACAAAGTATAAAAGATGACTTGGGGGATGACTGGATTTCGTTCCAGCAGATGATGATATCAAAATTGGATTCTGAAGAACCGCTTTTGAATAAAGTAAATGAATATCTGTTTGAGCGTTCGGGGAAACAGATACGTCCTATACTTGCTTTGTTGACCGCACATGCATGTAAAGGTTTTTGTAATGATAATGCTATTCGCTGTGCTGCCGCATCTGAAATGATTCACACAGCTACTCTTTTACATGATGATGTTGCAGATAATGCTGATATTCGCAGAGGTTCGCCTACAATTATGTCTTTGTTTACTCCTTCGGCTTCTGTTTTAATAGGAGATTTCTGGCTTGCAAGGGCAATCCGAATTATCGTATGCCATTGTAAAAATGAGATTATACTTTGTTTTTCAAAATGTATTGAAGATTTGGCTGAAGGGGAGATGTTGCAAATGCAGAAGGCAGAAACTCTGGATACAACAGAAGAAGACTACATTTCAATTATTTCACGAAAGACAGCTTCGCTTTTTTGTGCAGCCGTTAAAAGTGCCGCTTATGCGGTTGAGGCACAAGATAATGTTATAGATATAATGGATAAATATGCGTATCATCTTGGTCTTGCATTTCAGATAAGGGATGATATTTTGGATTATTCTCCATCTTCACAGACCGGCAAAATGACCGGAATAGACATTGTTGAGAAAAAAATTACTTTGCCGCTACTGATGGCTTTCAAAAATGCTCCGGCTGAAATTGTAGAACAAATAAAAAATATAATTAGAGAGATAGGATCTAATAACGAAAAGGACAAGGTGTCTATTTCAGAAGTACTGAAGTTCGTTTATGATTATGATGGGCTGGAATGTGCGCAGAAACGTCTTGAGCAAGAGTTAAGAAATGCCATTGAATCTATTTCTATAATGGAGGACTCTTTTGCTAAGAAACATCTTATTGAATTGGCGGAGTATGTGGGAATAAGAAAAAATTAACGTAAATCTCCTTGGCTCCAATCAGGCTCCTTTAATTGTTTTTTGTTATTAATTATAAAAGATAAATATGTTATAGGCAT
>JBAXYG010000172.1:0-3714 GCA_041670905.1 Bacteroidales bacterium | reverse complement strand
GCCTTTGTTATAGCATTTGCTTCAGCATGAAGAACGTATGGTTTTGTCAATCCCATATCATCTTCACATACATTCTCAAAACCTGAGGGGGTACCATTATACCCATCAGAAATTATCATTCTATCCTTAACAATTAAAGCACCTACCTGCCTTCTTTTACAATATGAATTTTTTGCCCATACTGTTGCCATCTCTAAATAGCTTTTATCAAATTGTAACTGTTTATCTGTCATGATTATTGTTTTTTTCTATTTTTCCCCGTTGATACAAATATCTTTTTATACTTCTTTTAGGCGTTTTTTCAAATTCTTCTGGTAATATTTCCACTTTGGCAATCTTACAATAATTAGGCAATTCAAGATTTGTCAGCTGAATACCTTCATTCAATTTTTCCAGCAACTGGTCACGGGTCAAACCCTCAGCCTCCATTTGCTCATAATCCGGATATATTAGGGCATTAAGCATATCATTATCTTCAATAACCAATGATTCAACCACATAAGGAAGATTATTTAAACTGCTTTCAATCTCTTCGGGATATATATTTTGTCCTGAAGGACCAAGAATCATACTTTTGTTTCTTCCTTTTAAAAACAAATAGCCATCACTATCTATTACGCCAATATCTCCGGTTCTAAACCATCCCGATTTGGTAAAAGAACATTCCGTAGCCTCATTGTTTTTAAAATACCCAAGAAAAACATTATCTCCTTTTACCAGTACCTCGCCTGGAATTTTTTTAGAATCCTTTGAATCAATCTTTATTTCCATTCTAGGAGCAGCTTTTCCACAAGAATATACCTTAGTTTTATCCCATGGCACATATGTTATTATTGGGCCACATTCGGTCATACCGTACCCAACTGTAAAAGGGAAATTCACCCTCTTAAAAAACACCTCAGCCTCCTTATTGAAAGGAGCTCCTCCTATAATTACTTCACTAAATTTTCCTCCAAAAGCAGCAATAAGATTTTGCAGAATTTTCTTTTGAATCATCTGATCAATAACTGGAAGATTCAACAACATTTTTATTCTGTTCTTACTTATGAAAGGCAAAAGCATTTTCTTATAGATTTTTTCTATTATAAGCGGAACAGCAATTATTACGTCAGGTTTTATCTCAGCAAATGCATCAAGTATAATCTTAGGACTAGGTACTCTTGTTAAAAAATGAACATGTGCACCTATACTCATTTCAAAAAGAAACTCAAACAACAATCCATACATATGTGCCGACGGAAGCATTGCAACAACATTTGATTTATTATTCATATGAGGCTGTACAGAACGAGCAAATAGAAGATTAGAATATAAGGATCTATATGGGATCATTACCCCTTTTGAAAATCCTGATGTCCCTGAAGTATAACTTATCAACGCAAGTTCATTAGGAGAATCTTCAAAATAATTCAAATCATTAAAAGTGAAATTGTTAGGATATTTTTTCCCAAACATTTCATTGAGATGCTCTCTAATTTCAAAAACTTTCTCATCTTTTGCATATGCTATCGATAAATCACCTATCTTAATTACAGCTTCCAATTCTGGCATTTCCGAACCATTTAAATTTTCCCACATCGAAGATCCTACAAATAATATTCTCGACTCAGAATGGTTTACCAAATAGTGAACATTGCTTGGTTTGAATTCGTGTAAAAGAGGGACAGGTACAGCACCATATGTCAATGCAGCTAAAAAAACAACACCCCAATTCACCTGATTGCGTGAGCATATTGCAATCTTATCCCCATGTACTACTCCGCACATTTCAAAAACAATATGGAGTTTTTCTATACGCCTTGCAACTTCTCTATAGTGAAGCGTAATCCCCATATAATCGGATAATGCGAGACAATCCCAATTTTTTTTAAAACTATCTTCTAATAACTTATTTACCGATTTTTTCATTTAATTAGGGTTATTTATGTAAATGCCTGTAATTCACAAAGATGAGAATACAAACCATGCCGACTCAATAAGTCATTATGAGTACCCCTCTCAACAATTACACCATCCCGCAATACTACTATTTCGTCAGCAAACTGAATTGTTGAAAGTCTATGAGCAATTACAAGCGATGTTCTGTTTTTCATCAACTTGGTAAGAGCGTCCTGCACCAATCTTTCGCTTTCCGTATCCAAAGCAGAAGTCGCCTCATCCAAAATAAGAATAGGTGGATTTTTCAATACTGCTCTCGCTATCGCTATTCTCTGACGTTGACCACCTGACAATTTTGCGCCTCTATCACCTATGTTTGTCTGATATCCATGTTCCATCTGCACTATAAATTCATCTGCATTTGCAATTTTTGCTGCTGCTATAACATCTTCCTCTAAAACATTATCCATTCCGAAGGTAATATTATTAAAAACAGTATCATTAAACAAAATAGCTTCTTGAGTAACAACCCCCATTTGAGCAATCAGATCTTTCATTCTGTAATCTCTGATATCATGACCATCCAATTCTATCGAGCCCTCGCACACATCCCAGAATCTTGGTAAAAGGTCGGCCATTGTTGATTTTCCGGCACCAGACGGGCCAACTACCGCTACCATTTTTCCTTTGGGTATAAGAAGATTTATATTTTTAAGAACAGGCTCTCCAGTATAAGAAAAACAAACATTCTTAAATTCAATTGATTTTTCAAAACTGTTTAAGAAAAGAGGTTTCTGTTTCTCTTTTATTTCCATTTTTACATCTAAAATGCTGAATATGCGGTTTCCAGAGACCAAACCTCTTTGAATATTTGCATACGCATTGGAAATAGCTTTTGAAGGTTCCAAAACCCTCCAATAAAAACTTATATACACGACAAATTCCGGCCAAGTCATTCCAAGATTACCATTCATATTCAGCCAACCGCCATAAAACAAGACAACAACAGCAACAGTGATTCCAAGAAACTCTGAAACAGGAGAAGCAAGTTCTTGTCTGTTAAATATAGACCTACTTATCCTCCTATGTTCATTATTATTATTATCAAAACTATTCTCTACATACTTTTGAGCATTGAAGGCCTTAATTATTCTCGAACCGGATATCGCCTCTTCAAACTGGCTAAGAATCCTTCCCATTAGTTTTTGCGTTATTACTGCTCCGCGACGCAGATTTCGTGTTATTCTTCCTATTACTATAGCCGAAAATGGCAAAGCCACTATTGACACCAGTGTTAGCCTAGGTGACATATAAAACAACATAGACAAAAATCCGATTACAAGAAGAGGGTCTCTGAAAATAATGTGGAAACTACTGGCAACACTATTTTGAACTTCATTTACATCATTAGAAATGCTAGAAAGGATATCTCCTTTACGTTGGGAATTAAAATACCCAACATGTAAGTAAGCGATTTTAGAGAATAAATCATGCCGAAGGTTTTTCATCAGATTAGTCCTCATGCTTACCAATATCCGTTGTGATAAATATCTGCAAAGATTTGCAAAAAAAGAAGCAAGAATCAATATTGAACAAACAAATAGTAACCCCTTCATTAAGCCACTCTGCTCTATGACATCTGATAAATAATATTTGAATATCTCCTCAAAATATTGAACAGTCAAGGAAAATTCTGGTTTCACGACAATAGCAGATACCGTATCCGATTCAAATAACACCGTCAATAATGGCCCAAGAAGGGCATAATTTGCTATTCCAAAAATTACTGAAAATATTGATAATATTAAATATGTAGGCCAATATCGACCGTATGGC
>JBAXYG010000171.1:0-3727 GCA_041670905.1 Bacteroidales bacterium | reverse complement strand
GATTAACAATTATTTGATTGCATATAAAGAATTTGATGCTGAACTTAAACGTATCAACTATAATCTTACTATCGGAGATGAACTTCCATCAGGTATAATGCAACTCGCAAAAGTATATGTTGCCAAGAAGAGGAAAATCAAAGTCGGTGATAAAATGGCAGGTCGTCATGGTAATAAAGGCATTGTTGCAAAAGTAGTACGCGATGAAGATATGCCTTTCCTAGAAGACGGAACCCCTGTTGATATAGTTCTTAACCCTCTTGGTGTACCTTCCCGTATGAACCTTGGACAGATATACGAAACAGTACTTGGATGGGCAGGAAAAGAAATGGGAATTAAATTCAGTACTCCTATCTTTGATGGTGCAACCCTTGAAGATATTAATAAATACACTGACGAAGCCGGTTTACCTAGATATGGCAGAACTTTCCTTCGTGACGGTGGTACCGGTGAATTATTTGACCAACCTGCTACTGTAGGCGTAATCTATATGATTAAACTGGGACACATGGTCGATGATAAGATGCACGCTCGTTCAATTGGCCCTTATTCTCTAATTACTCAACAACCTCTTGGTGGTAAAGCACAATTTGGTGGTCAAAGATTTGGAGAGATGGAAGTTTGGGCACTGGAAGCATTTGGAGCCGCAAACATACTTCAAGAGATTCTGACTATTAAGTCTGATGATGTTGCCGGGCGTTCCCGCGCATATGAAGCTATTGTAAAAGGAGATCCTATGCCAACTCCTGGTATTCCTGAATCGTTGAACGTATTACTCCACGAACTACGTGGATTGGGACTAAGCGTCAACTTAGATTAATTCATTGATTAATTGATTAATTAAAAAGCAATAATATGTCTTTTAAAAAAGAGATAAAGGTTAAAAGTAATTTTAGCCAAATAACTATAGGCCTTGCGTCACCAGAAGAAATTCTGGAACGTTCTTCCGGTGAAGTTCTAAAGCCTGAGACAGTAAACTATCGTACATATAAACCTGAAAGAGACGGTCTATTTTGCGAAAGAATATTCGGTCCTTCAAAAGATTACGAATGTCATTGCGGAAAATATAAAAGAATTCGCTATCGCGGTATTATTTGCGACAGATGTGGAGTAGAGGTTACTGAAAAAAAAGTACGTAGAGAGCGTATGGGACACATCACTCTTACTGTACCTGTTGCTCATATCTGGTACTTCCGTTCAACTCCAAATAAGATAGGATATCTTCTTGGTATCCCGTCAAAAAAACTGGAAGCTATAATCTATTATGAAAAGTATGTAGTGGTCCAGGCGGGAGCAGCAGCAGAGCAAAATATTAAAAATCTAGACTTTTTATCTGAAGACGAATATCTTGCTGTACTGGAGAATCTGCCTAAAGAGAACCAGATGCTTGACGAAAATGACCCAAATAAGTTCATAGCTGGAATGGGTGCAGAAGCTATCTATAAGATGCTTAAAGGTCTTGATTTGGATGCTTTATCCTATGAGCTTCGCCATAAGACGGAAAATGAAACTTCACAACAGAGAAAAGCTGAAGCTTTAAAGCGCCTTAGTGTCATTGAAGCTTTTCGTGAATCAAAAGATATAAACAAACCTGAATGGATGATTTTAAAAGTGGTTCCTGTTATTCCTCCTGAATTAAGGCCACTTGTTCCTCTTGATGGAGGCCGTTTTGCAACTTCCGATCTTAATGATTTATACAGACGTGTAATTATCCGTAATAATCGTTTAAAAAGGCTAATTGAGATTAAAGCACCTGAAGTAATTCTCCGTAATGAAAAACGTATGCTTCAAGAGGCAGTAGACTCATTATTTGATAATTCACGCAAATCCAACGCAGTAAAAACTGAAGCTAATCGTACACTTAAATCTTTATCTGACAGTTTGAAAGGAAAACAAGGACGTTTCCGCCAAAACTTATTAGGAAAACGTGTCGATTATTCTGCTCGTTCCGTTATCGTTGTAGGTCCTGAACTTAAGATGCACGAATGCGGTATCCCTAAATTCATGGCAGCCGAGCTTTACAAACCTTTCATTATCCGCAAACTTATTGAACGCGGCATTGTCAAAACAGTAAAGTCAGCAAAGAAAATAGTAGATAGAAAAGATCCTGTGATTTGGGATATTTTGGAAAACGTTATGAAGGGACATCCTGTTCTTCTTAACCGTGCTCCAACACTACATAGACTTGGTATTCAAGCTTTCCAACCAAAAATGATTGAAGGGAAAGCTATCCAACTTCATCCTCTTGCATGTACGGCATTCAACGCCGACTTTGATGGAGACCAGATGGCCGTACACCTTCCTCTTGGTAATGCTGCTATTCTTGAAGCTCAACTTCTTATGCTTGGATCTCATAACATTTTGAACCCTGCAAATGGAGCTCCTATTACAGTACCTTCTCAGGACATGGTGCTTGGTTTATATTATATTACAAAAGAAAGAAGCGGGGCAAAAGGTGAAGGAATGAAATTTTATGGCCCTGAAGAGGCTATAATAGCTTATAATGAAAAAAGAGTTGAACTTCAGTCAAAAGTTGAAGTCAGACTTCCTATAGATATGTGTGACCCTTCAAAAGGCACCCAGATGATGAAAACAACTGTTGGTAAGATAATATTCAACCAACTTGTGCCTAAAGAAGTCGGATATATCAACGCTTTGTTGAAAAAGAAGTCTCTACGTGATATCATCGGTAACGTACTGAAAGTATCAGGTGTAGCAAGAACAGCACAATTTCTTGACGATATTAAAAACTTAGGTTATAAAATGGCATTCCAAGGCGGTCTTTCATTTAACTTAGGCGACGTTATTGTTCCTAAAGAAAAAGCCGAACTTGTTGAGCAAGGTTATAAAGATGTAGAAATAATACAGTCAAGTTTCGATATGGGTCTTATTACAAATAATGAGAGATATAATCAGATTATCGATATTTGGACAAAAACAAATAATGACCTTACCAAGATTGTTGAAAACCAAATTGAAAATGACAGACAAGGCTTTAATCCGGTTTACATGATGTTGGATTCTGGAGCTCGTGGTTCTCAAGCCCAGATTCGTCAGTTATGTGGAATGCGCGGTTTGATGGCTAAACCTCAAAAATCAGGAGCTGCAGGGGCGGAAATTATTGAAAACCCTATTCTTTCTAACTTTAAAGAGGGATTATCTGTTCTTGAGTATTTCATTTCAACTCACGGTGCCCGTAAAGGTTTGGCAGATACTGCTTTAAAGACAGCAGATGCCGGTTATCTTACTCGTCGTCTTGTTGATGTTTCACATGATGTAATCATAAATGAAGAAGATTGCGGAACACTCAGAGGCCTTATTGCAACTGCTATTAAGAATAAAGATGAAATTGTAGAGTCTCTTGCTGAAAGAATTCTTGGTAGAACATCTGTTCACGACATTTACAATCCTCTTACCGGTGAAAAAATTATTGATGCCGGTGATGAAATAAATGAAGATATTGCAAATCTTATCGGTTCACTTCCTATTGAACAAGTTGAAATCCGTTCTGTACTTACTTGTGAATCACGCAAAGGTGTATGTGGTAAGTGTTATGGACGTAACTTATCTACAGGAAGAATGGTTGAAAGAGGTGAAGTTGTTGGTGTAATTGCTGCTCAATCAATCGGTGAACCGGGTACTCAGTTAACACTTCGTACATTCCACGTTGGAGGTACTGCATCCAGCATTGCATCCGAAAGTGAAATCAAAGCCAAATATGATGGTC
>JBAXYG010000170.1:0-3748 GCA_041670905.1 Bacteroidales bacterium | reverse complement strand
GTAAATTTCTTGATCAAGCATCAAAAATTGCTGCAGATGCGGATTTAAGACGGGATTCTGTGCTTGAAATAGTAAATAATATTATTAAAAAATAATAGTTAAAGTTTTTCCTGTTGCTGTGAGGTATAATTAATTGTTGGGCGCAGCTAAAAAAAACTATATTCCGACGCCTTGCGGGTATTTGCGAAACGTTATAATATAGACTGTATATTAAATAAAAGAGGGTGACTGAAATTTCAGTCACCCTCTTTTATTTAAGTTAATTTGGTATTATAGAGTACCGGCTAATCTCTTGTATGTGTTCAATCTCCATTTTGCAAACTCTTCTGTTTTTGCAAACAATTCCTGAGCTTGTTCAGGGAAAGTTTTAAGTAGAGATGAATAACGAACTTCACCTTTAAGGAAATCCATAAATTTACTCCAATCAGGTTCCTTACTATCTAGTGTGAAAGGATTCTTTCCTTCAGATTCAAGGGTAGGGTTGAATCTGTAAAGATGCCAGTATCCACACTCAACAGCCAATTTTTCTTCTTTTTGGCTCATACCCATACCAGCTTTTAAACCATGATTAATACACGGTGCATATGCTATAATAAGGGATGGTCCATTATATGCTTCAGCTTCTTTAATAACATTTAAAAATTGTGCCTGATTTGAACCCATAGCAACTTGTGCAACATATACATATCCGTAACTTATAGCCATCATTCCCAAGTCTTTCTTACGTACTTTCTTTCCAGAGGTAGCAAATTTAGCTACGGCACCTGCTGGAGTTGATTTTGATGATTGACCACCGGTATTTGAATACACTTCAGTATCAAGAACCATTACATTAATATTTTCTCCGGAAGCAAGTACATGATCAAGTCCTCCGTACCCGATATCGTAAGACCAACCGTCACCACCGAATATCCACTGTGAACGGGCAGGGATGAAGTTTTGAAGTTCAATTAATTGTTTGCAAATGTCACATTGGCAATCCTTCATAAGAGGGATCAACTTATCAGTAACTTCTCTTGTTATAGCTCCATCAGAGCTGTTTTCAAGCCATTTCGCAAACAATTCCTTTATATCTGATGAGCAGCAAGAACATTCAAGACCTTCTTTCATAAGAAGTGCAACTGTAGAACGCACTTTGTCTGAACCTAATTTCATTCCAAGACCAAACTCGGCATTGTCTTCAAACAATGAGTTTGCCCATGCTGGACCATGTCCATTTGCATTTGTACAATATGGTGACGAAGGAAAAGAGGCACCATAAATTGAAGAGCAACCTGTTGCATTTGCAATCATCATATGGTCTCCAAATAATTGAGTAACAGCTTTAATATATGGTGTTTCACCACAACCTGAACAAGCACCTGAGAACTCAAACAGTGGTTGTGAGAATTGAGAGTTTTTGACGTTTTGAGTTTTAGGGGCTATAGTATCTTTATATCCAACATATGAATGCAGATAATCAAAGTTTTGTTGTTCATTATATTGTGTTTCAGCCACTTTCATTACAAGAGCTTTTTCTTTTGCCGGACATACATCAGCGCAATTGCCACAACCTGTACAGTCCATAGGTGAAACTTGTATTGTGAAAGAGTACTCTTTGAAAGTGCCATTACCCTGAACTTTTTTGATTCCGGCAGGTGCATTGGATTCCTCTTTGGCTGTCATAAGGAAAGGACGGATTGCTGCATGAGGGCAAACGAATGAACATTGATTACATTGAATGCAATTATTAGGGTTCCATTCCGGAATTTGAACAGCAATACCTCTTTTTTCAAAGGCGGCAGAGCCGCAAGGGATAGTACCATCAGCCATTTCACCGGCAAATGCGCTTACAGGAAGATCATTTCCGTTTTGTGAGTTGACAATGTCTGCAACATTTCTAATCCATTCTGGAGCAAGACGATTATAGTTTGCGTGAACAAATTTACCTGTAGCACTCTTCCATTCTTCAGGAATTGTAACTTCAGTATATTCAGAACCGCGATCAACGGCTGCATAATTCATTTTAACGATTGCATCACCTTTTTTGCCATAACTTTTGTCAATCGCTTTTTTCATATATGAAACAGCATCTTCGTAAGGGATGATGTTTGTTATTTTAAAGAAAGCAGATTGAAGTATGGTATTGGTTCTACCCCCAAGACCTATTTCTGCAGCTATTTTAGTAGCATTGATGATAATAAGTCTTATTTCTTTTGCAACTATTTCTTTTTTAATGAAATCCGGAATTCTCTTGAATGTATCTTCTGTATCCCAAAGACTATTCAACAATAAAATACCATTTTTCTTAATTCCTTTTAATACGTCATATTTTTCAAGATACGAAGGGACATGGCAGGCAACAAAATCCGGTTGAGATACTAGATAAGGGGCTCTTATAGGTGCGTTACCAAATCTTAAATGAGAGCAGGTATATCCACCTGATTTTTTTGAGTCATAGTCAAAATAACCTTGACAGTATTTTTGTGTATGGTCACCGATAATTTTAATAGTGTTTTTGTTTGCACCTACTGTACCATCTGATCCTAATCCGTAGAATTTGCATTCATATGTGCCTTTTTTTGCTAAAGAAATTTCTTCTTTCAGAGGTAAAGATTTAAATGTAATATCATCTACTATGCCGATAGTAAAACCGGTTTTAGGTTCGTTAAGTTTTAGATTGTCATAAACTGCAATAATCTGTGCCGGGGTAGTATCTTTTGAAGAAAGGCCATAACGTCCTCCTACAATAACAGGGGAATCACTTTTTTCATAAAGTAAATTTCTTACATCAAGGTACAGCGGTTCTCCCATTGAACCTGGTTCTTTCGTTCTGTCCAATACGGCAATTTTCTTAACACTCTTTGGAAGCGCACGCAAGAAATATTTTGCAGAGAAAGGTCTGTATAGACGAACGGTTATAAGACCAACTTTTTCTCCATTATTTTCTATCAGATAATCAATGGTTTCTTTTATTGTTTCACAAACAGAACCCATGGCAATTATTATATTTTCTGCATCCTGAGCGCCATAATAATCAAATGGAAGGTAATGACGTCCAGTGAGTTCACTTATTTCACCCATATATCTTGCAACGATATCCGGAACGGCATCATAATATGTATTACATGCTTCACGAGCCTGAAAATATACGTCAGGGTTTTGAGCAGTCCCTCTTGTTACAGGCTTGTTTGGGTTAAGTGCTTTTTCACGGAATTTTGCAAGTGCTTTATCACTTACCATTTTTCTTAAATCTTCTGTTTCCAGAACTTCAATTTTTTGTATTTCATGAGATGTTCTGAATCCATCAAAAAAGTGAATGAAAGGGATGCTTGATTTGATAGTTGAAAGGTGTGCAACTGCAGCCAAATCCATAGCCTCTTGTACGCTTGATGAGGCCAAAAGTGCGAAACCGGTTTGCCTTACACTCATTACGTCGGCATGATCACCGAAAATTGAGAGGGCATTTGCAGCTAAAGATCTTGCAGATACGTGGAATACTGTAGGAAGAAGTTCTCCGGCTATCTTATACATATTTGGAATCATCAACAGAAGTCCTTGAGAAGCGGTAAAGGTGGTTGTTAAACTTCCTGCTTGAAGTGAGCCGTGAACTGCTCCTGAAGCACCTCCTTCACTTTGCATTTCCGTTACTTTAACAACTTCACCAAACATATTTTTTTTACCGAATGCAGCCCACTCATCAATGTATTCTGCCATTGTTGAAGAAGGTGTAATAGGATAAATGGCCGCATGCTCACTAAATAGGTAT
>JBAXYG010000169.1:0-3765 GCA_041670905.1 Bacteroidales bacterium | reverse complement strand
ATGAATTACATCATATTCCAGGCTGCATTTTGTGCTTTCTGATTCTTTGATGCATTGAGCTTACCAAAGTTGTATTTGAAACTGATTACAAAGAGACGGCCTAGTATATTTCGGTGTGAATCTTCTACGTAGTTGCTTGTGGCGATGTGACTGAGTGTCTTCTGTTGATTGAGAATATCCTTTACCTGAATACCGATTGCAAATGCCTTGATGTTCTTTGTCAGAGAGAAATTCCAATCAAGATAAGGTTCTCCATATCCAGTTGGGTAACCATAATAGAATAGATATGTAGCATCTGTACTCAACTCAAATTTGTGTTGCGTTTGCCATGTCATATCAATTCCTACTCTATTACCCCAGGTATCCAAGTCTGATCTACTTTCAAGAGAATAATGAGACCTATTGTATGAACAAGATCCCGCTGCCCCTAAATAGAAATTTTCAAACCTGTAACTAAATCTGAGACTTAAAGATGCATTAAAAAAATCAGTTACACTCTCTTTAAATCCACTCCTTTCAGAATAGAACAGGTTTCCATTGGTATCGCCCCAAAACCAGTTCATAAAATCATTATAGTTGAAATTATCAGTATCAAGACCTTGAATATTATTTACACTTTGATAGCTTACACTTCTTCTAAACGTGATAGATGAGAAAATATTAACTACCAATTTTTTATTTTTTGTAATAGGAATACTCTCATAAGAGTATGCATCTAAAGAATATGACGGCTTTTGTGAGTTGACGGGTACTGAATACATTATACCGTTATTATCATACCAGCTTGCAGTAACAGTACTTCTCAATTCAGATGAGGCTGACATAGATGCATTCCAACTTGATTGCGTTTCCTTGTTGCTCGACGAGTAATTTACAGAAGCCCTATTATTGAACGACGGCTTCAAATATATATTACCAGTGCTGATTCTAGTAGGAACAGAGATATCCAACATTGGCATCATAAGAGCCTGTCTCTGCTGAGTAGAGCTACCAGAATAGATGGCTGAGAAGCGCTTTTGATCTTTATACCATCTATAGTTGATGTAAGGATTCCAATCAAGCAACCACTCATCCTTCCCTATCGTCTTCTCAACACCGAGGTATTTGGAGTATGTTTCATTGTATGTTTCTTGTAGTTGAGCTCCTATTTGCAGCGAAGTCTGTTCCTTACTGTATTGCAGCTGAACATTCTCATAAACATAGAAGTACTTATTATTCATCACTGATGAATAATAGTCATTTTTATGTGTAAAGTTGCGTTTGTCGGCGATTGTGGCCGCAAATCCTGAAGACTCTTCAGTACGGTCATAAGCGATTTTATCGTTGTCCTTTACGGAATAGAAACTATACAATTTTGTCGATATTACCCACTGCTTAGCGATAGGCTCAACATAGTTTATACTTGCACGATATCCGTAATTTATGTTGTTTGAGGTATAGAACATGTCTTTAACTGTAGGTGTTCCACCAATGCCGAACCAAGTCTGGGAGTACTCCTTGCTATCTTCATTCTTATCACTGTAAAAGTAGCATCCGCTGAATGTGATGTTGCGGCGATCATTTCCCAGTTTCCTAATTCCCAGATCAAAATCTGTACGCTGAAGAAAATATTTTGATTCAAGATATGAATTCGATTCTGAGTTGTTAAGTTCTTCTAATGTATTTGCCGTGATAGATTTGTTGCTTCTTTCTCTATTTACAGTATTATAACGGAATGTTGGTTCAATAGAAAAGTAGTATTTGTTTCTATTCATATTCTTTATCTGAATTGTGGCATTCAGTGCGTCTTCACCATATAAATCCGTTGTTTTCGTATTTGAAAGAATATCTTCACCGCCTGTGATGAAAGTTGTTCTCTGTGTCTCCCTCTTGGCATCAACTTGGGAGTTTTTGTAGTTGACCATTGCTGTCGACTCCATATTCTTAATTCGAGACGTATTGACGTTAGCACCTACCTGCCTGTATATTGGCAGACCGTCGGTAGGATGATCCTCTCCATCAATATTAATAGTAAATACATACATTGCATCTCTATCTGTCACTACAGCGTTATATGTGTTTGCGATAAGTGTTATTAAGTCTTTTTCGTTGTATCCTGAAAGCATAGCATTGCCCTGATACAGCAGTCCACGGTTTTCGACAAGTTCGTCTGTGCTGTTGGATGCAAGCTTTGAGCCCGCGCCAACCTTAACGTTACCGAACCATCCCTTCTGAAACTCCTTTTTAACCTCCACGTCCATTACCTTCTCCTTCTCAGCTGCTATGCCGGTAAAGTCTGCTACCTCCGCCTTCTTGTCGATTACTCTGATTTTGTTTACAATCTTTGCGGGAAGATTCTTCAAGGCCATATTAACGTCGTCGAAAAAGAAAGTCTTGCCGCCTACTGTTATCTTAGAGACAGATTCTCCATTAACGGTCACTTTGCCGTCCTTAGATACTTCTATACCTGGCATTTTCTTAAGCAAATCCTCGAGCATAGAGTTCTCTCCTACAATAAACGAAGAAGCATTGTAAATAATCGTATCCTGCTTAACTTCAATTGGATTGCCGACTGCCGTGACGCGTGCAGCATCAATCATCTCAGGATCCTCGACCATTTCTATCGTTCCAAGCTCCTCTTTATATTTTGATATATAATATTCCTTATTAAAAGTCTTATAGCCCAACATTTCAGCGGAAAGAATATATGTACCGCGTGTGACCTTTGTCAGTTCTGTCTTCCCCTCAGGGTCTGAAAGAGTAAAGTTGGTAATTAATGTATCTCCCTTTGCCTTGAGATACACTGAAGCGAAGCTCATCGGCTCCTTCGTCTGAGAATCAATCAATTTTAACGTAACAGTTGATTCGGGATTCCTGAACATATCTGACGAAACTACAGTAACCTGACCATAAGATGTTTCGACAATAAATAATCCTAATAATATGGCCACAAATAAAGCTAAATGTTTCATAAATAATTTTTATTTTTCTATAATATTTTCTATAGTTATATATCTGATGCTTTGTTCCATGAATTCATAGATATTAGAACCAGATTTGCCGATTGTAGTCGTATATCGAATTGTAATAATGCAGAAAGACAGAATAAATGACAAGGAAGCAAGAACAACCGACACTATGTGGTTTAACATAGGTAAAGGCTCCCGACTGATTAACAATCGATAGAACATAAATAACGCCACCATAATGGATAAAATCTTGACTTCAATTAAAAATACTGCCATAGAACTATTCTCCCTTCTCAATCTGTTTTATTAGTTCTTTGAGCTCTTCGACGGAGATTCTCTCTTCCTTGACAAGTGCAGATACTGCACTTAGGTACGAGTTATCGAAATATTTTGAGATGACATTGGCCAAAGATGATTTGTTATATTCTTCGCTTGTTACAAGAGCAAAATATTGATGTGTATTCCCGTAGGTCTTGTGGCCAATCAGACCTTCGGCTTCAAGTGTGCGAACTTGTGTTGACAAGGTATTAAAAATGAGGTTTAGGCTCATCATAAAACTCTCGGAGGTCATTTAAAAACATTGGACCATTTTCCCAAAAAAGGTCCATTATAGTCTCCTCTTTCTTTGTCAACTTTTTCATAATAAATTTTAATACGATACAAAGCAAACTAATTTTAATTGAATCGCAACTATTTTATTTAGTTCAACAACATTAATTATTCCTAAAAGATAAAAATTAACCTGTTCTTATCAACCTATACCCTACAATAGAAGAGTTTACAAAGAATTTAGAACAGAAGGCTTTTGATTGTCTCT
>JBAXYG010000168.1:0-3766 GCA_041670905.1 Bacteroidales bacterium | reverse complement strand
GAACGTTGAGTATTTATATCAAATTGACGTATGGATTCTACTTCCTCTCCAAAAAAATCTATTCTATATGGCTGATTATCAGAAAAAGAAAAAATATCTATCAGCCCTCCTCTCAATGCAAATTGTCCAGGCTCTATAACAAAATCCACTTTCTGAAAATTATAACCGAACAGTAATTCCTTTATAAATTCATGTGTTAATTTTTCCCCTACAATTATCTTTAAAATGTTTTCCCTTGTCTTTTTGATTTTAAGAACCGGCTCTTTGATTGATTCCGGATATGAAATAATAATTACAGGCTTGTTTTTAGAATTTTTTTCTTTATCCAGAATATTTTCATTTATTATAAAATTTCCTTTAGAAAAATTTTCTTCCAGATTCTTTTTCTCTTCTTTATTTGAAAATCCGGAAAGAACTGATAGTACTGATGTTCTTTGAACTTTTCGAGATATTTCTCTTATAGAATTGTTTGAATATTCTTCCTTGGCAGATGGTAAAAAAAAGATATTATCATCTTCAAAAAAATTATAAAAATCACTTACAAAAAAATATGCACTTTTTTTATCAGCAGCTATTATAATATTCACAGAGGAAAATTCAAAAGTTGATATTACAGACGAAATAAAAACCGTTTGAGCTGAATTTACCTGAGATACTATCTTAGGAGCATATATGAATCGTTTATTTAATTGTTCCACCAAAATCAGTTTTTTGGTATAATTCTGATAATTCTTTCGTATTTATCATTCCTTTTTCATACCACTTTTCAATTTGTGGTTCAAAAGTTTCAAATATCTTATTTTCAATTGGTGACAGCTTTTGGATATATCCTGTTCCTTCTTTGTTATATAATATGGAAAAATGGAAATAATTCTTTCCGTTTCCTCTTTTTATAGAAAAAACGTTCTCTTTTCTTGCTAATGCTTCGTCACACATCTGACAGTTCATTGAGTCAAGTCCCTCTATATTTTCTCCTCTTTTCATAAATTGCTTTGGCATTTCTTCACCACTTTTAACAAACAAAGGAACTGCTACTCCAACAGGTGCGTATCCTAAAATTGTCCACATTATAGTTAATTCAGGATTTTCTCCCTTTTTTACACCTTTTATAACTATAGAAGCAGCTGTTGATCTTCTAGGTATAAAATCTCCATCAAAATACCAGCCTTTTGGTGCATATTTAGGATTTTTAATAAGATCTACATCAACGATTGAATTGTAAAAACTTCTTGATAAATTATTAAAAATCCATTGTGGAGTTATTTTTCCATTTTTAACTATTTTTTCTAAAAATATTTGACTAGCGTTTGTATATCTTATATATCCCATCCCCTCATTTAATCTACCTGTATATGAATAATTTGTATATATCAAATATCCCTGTGGAGCTATTTTGGGATCACAAACATCAACTTTCCTCCACTCTTCATTATTTACTTCATAATATGCAGCACCTCCTTCAGCATCTATTACTCCAAAATTTGATTCAACTCCCATTGGTCTTTTCATTTTTGTAAGCATTTTTTCAAAATCTTTAAGATTTTTACAATTTGCCAACGCCATAAACATTACCTTTCCCTCCATATCATTCTTTTTAATATCATCCTCTTTTAGATTATATGAAGCAGTATTCATTATAGAAAACCCAACTTCATTTGTTCCAGTCCATGCACTACCTGTTACAGTTGGACTATTAACCAATGCAATAAAAGCATACTTAATATCTTTTGTCTTACCAAAATATTCTATTCTATTATTCAATTCTCCGGTATCCCTATTTTTCCATAGTAATGGTCTTCCGTCAGGTGTAGCCTTTCCGGTAATTATAGCAGACGTACACGCCTCAGATAATCCTGAAGATATTAACGTTAATGCAAAAATTATAACTATTAATTTTTTCATATTTTTTATTTTCTAAAATAATCCGCTTTTAAATTTATCTATTCCTAAATGATTATATGCCAAATCAGTAACTTCTCTACCTCTTGGAGTACGCTTTAAAAATCCTTCTTTTATTAAAAAAGGTTCATAAACCTCTTCTAATGTTCCTATATCTTCACTTATTGATGTAGCTATGGTGCTGGCACCAACTGGCCCACCTTTGAATTTATTTATTATAGTAGTAAGTATTTTATTATCAATAGAATCTAAACCTCTTTTATCTATATTTAGCGCATCTAAAGCATATTTAGTTATATCTATATCAATTTTTCCAGTCCCTTTTACTTGAGCAAAATCTCTTACTCTTCTTAATAAAGAATTAGCTACTCGTGGTGTTCCCCTACTCCTACATGCTATTTCATGAGCAGCTTGAGTTTCTATTTCTATTCCCAATATTGAAGCACTTCTTATTACTATTTTTAAAATCACATCAGAATCATAATATTCTAAATGTGATTGAATTCCAAATCTAGCTCTTAAAGGTGCCGTTAATAATCCACTTCTTGTTGTCGCTCCAATTAAAGTAAATGGATTTAAATTTATTTGAACTGATCTTGCTCCAGGACCTTTATCTATCATTATATCAATAGTATAATCCTCCATTGCAGAATAAAGATATTCTTCAACAATAGGAGAAAGTCTATGTATTTCATCAATAAATAAAACATCACCCTCTTCAAGAGATGTTAAAATACCTGCCAAATCACCAGGTTTATCAAGAATTGGTCCTGATGTAATCTTCATATTTACACCAAGTTCATTTGCTAATATATAAGCAAGAGTAGTTTTCCCTAATCCCGGAGGCCCATGTAGAAGTATATGATCTAATGCTTCACCACGAAGCAAAGCAGCTTTTACGAAAATTTTAAGATTCTCAATTATATTTTTCTGGCCACAAAATTCAGAGAATTCTTTAGGACGAATTTGTCCATCAAAATCTTTTTCCTTAATATCATTTACTTTTCTCAGATCAAAATTATTTTCATTCTCCGTATTCATATTTTAAGAATTAACATTACAAATATATATATAAATAAAATATAAGATTTAATAGTTATTATAGCTTGTTAATAGTGTTGAAAATATTTTTTTTAAAAATAAATCTTAATAATAAACAATAAACAAACAATTTATTTTTTTTAAATAACATTAAATCAATATAATATTTGTGGTTTTTAAAAAGTGTTTATATAAATATGATGAATAATTAACATTTTAAGATTATTGAAAAAGTGTTAAAAAGTAATGATAAAAAATAATTAAATTTTAATTAAAAAATATTATATAAGTTAGAATAGATTTTAAAATATTTTAAAATATTTTAAAATAAAAACAAATTATTAACACCTTACTAACATATCAAAGGATTAATAAAAAAGGTGATTGTTAAACCACCCTTTTTTATTAATTAGTCTTTTAATTTCGCCGAGAGAAACTCTCGATTTAATCTTGCTATATGTGATACAGTTATATGTTTAGGACATTCCATTTCACAGGCTCTCGTATTAGTGCATGATCCAAATCCAAGTTCATCCATCTTTGATACCATTGCTTTTGCTCTACGGGCACCTTCAATTTTACCTTGAGGTAATAATGCAAGAGAACTTACGCGAGAAGCAACAAAAAGCATAGCTGATCCATTTTTACAAGTAGCAACACAAGCCCCGCATCCGACACAAGCAGCTGCATCCATACTTTCATCAGCTTTTTCTTTTTTAATAGGAATAGAATTAGCATCAGGAGTACCACCGGTATTTACTGAAATAAAACCACCGGCCTGTAAAATCTGATCAAAAGCTCCTCTGTTTACAACAAGGTCTTTTAT
>JBAXYG010000167.1:0-3820 GCA_041670905.1 Bacteroidales bacterium | reverse complement strand
ATTAAAGTTTAATATATTTATAAATTATAAAAACATGATGAACATTTATAATTACTTGAAAGTAGCTATAATACATTACAAATGTAATTAAATGAATTTAAAAAGAGAAATACTCATTGTCCCAGATAAATTCAAGGAATCGCTAAGCGGATCACAAGTTGCTGATGCAATAGAAGTTGCTTTGGAAAACAAAAAAAACCATATTGTAAAACTTCCATTGGCAGATGGTGGAGATGGCTCTTATGATGTGTTGAAAGGTACTCTTTCAGGGGAATATAATGTAATTGCTGTTGATACGTTTGATCCTCTTATGCGACCGATGAAGGCTGATATGCTGTTATTTACTCAAAATGGAGTTAAAACTGCATTTATTGAGATGGCGAAGTGTTGTGGATTGGTGCTGCTTAAGAATGAGGAAAAAAATCCTGAAAAGACGACTACTTTTGGATTGGGGATTATGCTTCGTAGGGCTATTGAATTGGGATCAGAAAAAATAATTGTAGGAATAGGAGGAAGTGCCACAAATGATGGAGGAGAAGGTATGCTGAGAGCTCTTGTTTCTGAAAAACATATGGATGGTTATGATGAGAGGCATTTGAAACAGATCTTTGAAAGAGTAAAGAGAAATATAAAAATTGATATCAAAGTTGCATGTGATGTTACAAATCCTTTGTTGGGTATAAATGGAGCTACAATGGTATATGCTACGCAAAAAGGGGCTGATAAAGAAATGATCGAAAGACTAGAAAAGAGAATGGAGAGATATGTTAGGGCATCAAAAAATTATGTAGAAGAACTTGGAACTATACCTGGAGGAGGAGCTGCTGGTGGAGTTGGTGCTGCATTTTACGGGTTTCTTGGTGCTGATTTGGTCCCAGGTTGGAAGTTATTTTCAGAAATTACGTCTTTAGAAGAAAAGATAAACAAAGCAGATATAGTAATAACAGGAGAGGGCCGACTTGATACACAAAGTCTTAATGGAAAACTTGTTGACGGGATTTCTTTTTTATGCAGAAAATATAAAAGGAAGCTTTATGTTGTATGTGGAGAAAATATGCTTAGTAAAGAACAGATTAAGGATGCAGGTATTTCCGGTGTGTTTTCTATTCTTGAAATAGAACCGAACAGGAACAGGGCAATCAGTAATGCCCGTCAACTGATAGAAAAACATTTTTCATTATGAAATTAAAAAACAGATATTGTACAATAATTGAAAGTGTGGATAGTTATGAGAGGTTGATCATTGAGGCTGGTTGTGATGAAGCCGGTCGTGGTTCTCTTGCCGGACCTGTTTTTGCTGCAGCTGTAATATTGCCCGATGATTTTGATCATCCATTATTAAATGATTCAAAACAATTGACGGAAAAACAAAGAAACCTTCTTCGTCCCATTATTGAAAAAAGTGCTATTGATTGGGCTGTTTCAGCAGTTTCTGCACAGGAAATAGATAAGATTAATATTTTAAATGCTTCTATCCTGGGAATGCATAAAGCTTTGGATGCTCTTAAGATCAGACCGGGATATATTATTGTTGATGGAAATAAGTTTAAAACGTATTGTAATTCCGGCATAACCATTCCTTATCAATGTATAATAAAAGGTGATGGAAAATTTGCTTCTATTGCCGCTGCTTCTATATTAGCTAAAACTCATAGAGATGAATATATGCGCGAGCTCGCAAAGGAGTTTCCTCAATATGGTTGGGATAGAAATATGGCATACCCCACTTTATCACACAGAGAAGCCATCAAAAGATTTGGTGTGACGAAATATCACAGACGCTCTTATAAATTGCTTTCGGAAGAGGAATGGAAGCTGTTTTAAGTTGTTGCTTTTTAAAAATAAAAAATATAAATTTGCAAGCTTTCGATTATAAAATTTTATAAAAAATCAAAATAATAATTATAATTATAATACCATGAAATCTTACTCCACAGAAAACATTAGGAATGTCGTCTTGCTTGGTAGTTCAAAATCTGGTAAAACAACTTTGGCTGAAACTATGATGTATGAAGGCAAAGTTATTGATCGTAGAGGAACTATTGAAGCAAAAAACACAGTGTCAGACAACACAGAAGTAGAACAAATTTATCAACGGTCAATCTATTCAACTCCATTATATACTGAGTTTATGGATAATAAACTTAATATAATTGATACTCCGGGTTCGGATGATTTTGTTGGGGGTGTTGTTTCTGCTTTTAAAGTTTGTGATTCTGGAGTAATGATTATTAATGCACAACAAGGTGTTGAGGTTGGAACGGAAATTTTAGGTCGATATATAGAGCAGAACAAAATGCCAATGATTATTGGGATCAATCAACTGGATACAGAAAAAGCAAATTGGGAGATGACTCTTGATTCTCTTCATAAGGCATTTGGAAGCAAACCGGTTGTTTTTCAGTTCCCTGTTAATCCGGGTGTAGGATTTGATTCTTTTATTGATATTATCAAGATGAAAATGTATCAGTTTAAAGATGAAAATGGCACAAGAGAAGAAATGGAAATTCCTGCCGATTTTAAAGGACAAGCTGATGAAATAAGGACTGCGCTTATGGAAATGGCGGCTGAAAATGATGAAACTTTGATGGAAAAATTCTTTGAAGCAGGAGAGCTTAATGAGGAAGAAGTAAACAAAGGGATTAAGATTGGGTTTGAGAATGGTGACATATATCCTATTTTTTGTCTTTCAGCAAAAAAAGATATAGGGACTAAACGCATGATGGATTTTATTATAAGTGTGGCTCCTTCTCCTGCTCATACTGTTGAAAAAACAAAAGAAGGGAAAGATGTTGAATGTAACGTTAATGGGCCAACCTCTATATTTATTTATAAGACAAGCGTAGAACAACATTTAGGTGAGGTTTCCTATTTTAAGGTAATGTCCGGAAAGCTTACTGAAGGCCAGGATCTTATCAATCCGGAAACCAGTTCCAAGGAGAGAATTTCTGCAATATATGCTGTTGCAGGTAAGAAAAAAGAAAAAATTACCGAAATGATAGCCGGAGACATTGGATGTACGGTTAAATTGAAATCAGTAAAGACAAATCAAACCCTAAATCAGGCAAACAATGATGATGTAATTGCCCCTATTGTTTTTCCGCCTTCAAAATACCGTACAGCGATAAAGGCTAAATCTGAAAAAGATGATGAAAAATTAGGTGAAATCCTTAATCGTGCAAGTGCAGAAGATCCTACAATTATAGTTGAATATTCAAAAGAACTTAAGCAGATTATTTTGAGTGGTCAGGGAGAACATCATATCAATATATTGAAATGGCACATTACTAATGTACAGAAGATTGAAGTAGATATGATAGCTCCAAGAATTTCTTATCGTGAAACAATCACAAAAGTAGCAATCTCTTCTTATCGTCATAAAAAACAATCAGGTGGAGCCGGTCAATTCGGCGAAGTACATATGTTGATTGAGCCTATTGTTGAAGGGGCAGAGCAAACTAATCGTTTTAAAGTTGACGGTCGTGAGCTTGTTCTTAATATAAAAGGAAAAGAAGAATATAATCTTGATTGGGGAGGAAAGCTTGAATACTATAATTGTATTGTAGGAGGATCTATTGATGCTCGTTTCATGCCTGCAATTCTTAAGGGAATTATGGAAAAAATGGACGAAGGTCCTCTTACCGGTTCTTATGCACGTGATATCAGAGTATATATATTTGACGGGAAAATGCACCCTGTTGATTCAAATGAACTTTCATTTAAACTTGCTGCACGTAATGCCTTCAAAGAGGCATTTAAAAAAGCCGGTCCTAAGATTATGGAACCTATATATAATATTGAAGTACTTGTTCCGGGAGAT
>JBAXYG010000166.1:0-3875 GCA_041670905.1 Bacteroidales bacterium | reverse complement strand
TGTCATCAATATCGGTCGTGTACGTATATTAACTGCCTGAATAAGTGCCTCATCTATCGTTTTTCCGGTTTTAAGTGCATCATTTGCAAAGTCCACCAACAATATAGCATTCTTTGCCACCAATCCTATCAACATTACTAGCCCAAGCATCCCATAAATACTTAGAGGATTGTTTGTGAGTGCTAAAGCCAAAAATGCCCCTAAAATAGAAAGAGGGATTGAAAACATAACCACAAAAGGGTCTACCCAGTTGTTGTATAATAAAACTAAAGCAAGATAAACCAATACCAAAGACAAGAACAACGCTTTTATAAGAACATCCATTGAATCACTCATTGATTTCATATCACCAGTAACTTCAAGTCTGGTTCCTTTTGGTTTAGACATCTTTTCAATTCTTTTTTTAAATTCCTGCGAAACTTTTCCAGGAGAAACTCCAAGTACTTGTGTCCTAATTGTAACAGAATTGTTTCTATTGTATCTTTCCAGCCTATTCGGTCCTGTACCAAGTTTTATTTGAGCAAATTGAGATAGTTTAACAATTTCTCCTTTGGAATTTACAAATGTCATATTTTCAACATCTTCAACATCTTCTCTATATGATTTATCAGATCTTATATTTATATCATATTCATAATTGTTTTGAGTGTATTTCAAAACATCACTACCCTGATAAGCCATCTGCATTGTAAATCCAACATTATCAAGAGACAATCCCATTATAGACATCTTATCCCTATCAACTATTACTGTAATTTCTGGAGTTCCACTCTCTACCGATAATTGTTGTTGCATAGTACCAGGTATTGACTTCATTACCTCCAAAGCCTGATCGGCAAAAATCATCAAAGAGTCAAGATCATTTCCTACAATAACATATTCAACAGCTGCCTTTGCGGATTGTCCTGTCAGACCCACGCTGAAAACTTTTACTTTTGCATCTACAAGATATTCTGTTAAAGGATTTTTAATCTTTGTAATATAAAGTTTTGTATCATCTTCTCTTTGGTTGCGAGGAACAAGTTTTACATTTATTTCGGCAATTGATGGCGTACCCTCTGTACTTTGAGTATTGTCACTCGTTACACCAACCATAGTTACCAAATTTTTAACACCTGGTTGCTTCCATAACCAATCTTCAGCCTTTCTTACCATTTTATTGGATTCTTCTATTGAGATATCCTTTGGCATCTCTAATTGAACAATAAATTCCCCCCTGTCTACTGTTGGAAGAAATTCAAACCCTATAAATCCGAGAGGAAATAAAGAAATAACCGCAATAGTTAGAGCAATTATTATAATTCCAACCCATCTTTTGTGAAATAAAGACCATTTCAACAAATTAGAAATCCACCTGCTGAAATTTGTCACTCCTTTTTCAAATCCCAATAACATCTTTTCAATTATGTTTTTGCCTTTAAGCGGCTGAATCTTTCCAAATCTAGATGTAAGTAAAGGAACAAGTGTTAATGCCGCCAAAAGACTTATCAGGGTTGATATTACTATAACGATACAGAATTGACGTAGTATATCGGATACAAGTGTATTAGTTAAGGCAATAGGCAAGAATACCACAACAAGAACCATTGTTACCGAGATAATAGTAAAACCTATTTCTTTCATTGCATCCGATGTTGCACGTACTCTGTTTTTCCCCATTTCAATATGCCTGTAAACATTTTCCAGAACTACAATTGCATCGTCTACAAGAACTCCTATAACCAAAGAAAGGCCCAACAATGACATCAGATTAAGAGAAAAGTGCAATAGATTCATGCCTATAAAAGTAGAAATCAGCGATACCGGCACCACAATCATTATTACTATTGCATTCCTTACATTATGCAAGAATAATAGCATTACAAAGAAAACAAGAACAATAATAAGAAGGAGATCACTCAAAACCGAATTTATTGATTCTCTGGTAAATTCGGTTGAATCCTGAGCAACAACAATAGACAGTCCTGTGTCAGCATACTCGGTTTCCACTTTCATTATTGTCTCTTTGACAAGATTGCTGACTTCAATAGCATTTGCATCAGCTTGCTTGTTTATATTTATTAGGATTGCATCCTTTCCATCAACACGCGCCAGTTTGGTCGGATCCTTAATGGCATCAGAAATCTCTGCTACATCCCTCATTCTTATTTGAGAACCAGTTGGAGTGGTAAAAATCACCAGATTTCGAATTTCTTCTACATTCTTAAATTTTCCTGAAAGTCTAATTGCAGTATTTGTTTCTCTATTTTTTATACTTCCTGTAGGAAAATCAAGATTAGCGGTACTCAAAATTCCCTGTATTTGAGCTGCACCTATACCATACGAGCGCATTCTGTCAGCATCAAGATTTACCTGTATTTCTCTCTCTTGCCCCCCCACCATACTAATTTTTGCCGCACCTTTAATACTGGAAAGTTCAGGAATGACTTTTTTATCCATCAAATCATAAAATTCGGTGGCTTCAAGATTGGAACTGGCCGCCAACATAATTATCGGCTTGTCATCTACTGTTATTTTAGAAATTTTTGGAGACAAGACCCCCCTTGGAAGCTCTGATTTCTTAGATTCTAACAAATTTTGTGCATCAGTGATAGATTTGTCTATATCAGTTCCATAAACAAAAGAAACAAACAGCATAGACATGCTTTCAAAGGAATATGATTGTATCTTTTCTACTCCCTCCATGCTAGAAAGAGCATCTTCAACCTTCCTAGTAAGTGAATTTTCCACCTCAGAAGGCGCCGCACCTGGATATACAATTTGAATATTTAAAGTTGGAGGAGTAAATTTAGGCATTAGTTCGGCATTCAAATTCTTGTAGCCGAGGTATCCCAAAATTGTTAAAACCGTGAATAACACTATTACGTATATCGGGCGTTTTATTGATTGTTCAACCAGTTTCATTTTATTTGGTTTTAATTTGTACTCCTTCCGAAACATTTATTAATCCGGCAGTTACTATTGTTTCTCCTAATTTTAATCCGGAAAGAACCTCTACCTCCTCTCCGATCAAATCTCCGATTATAATATCCCTTTCATGAACAACATTATTGTCCACCACAAATACTTTTGCGCTCTTTATACTTCCGCTTATAGCACTTCTTGGAACCAAAATCCCCTCCTCAGTAATTTGAGAATCAAATCTGGCATTTACGTACATACCGGGTTTTAACTCTTTCACCTGATTTTTATCAAGAATAACCTCAACGGGATAATTAAAAGACCGATCACCTTTCACTGATATATAATTTATTTTCCCTATATATTGTTCATTTGGAAAAGCATCACAAGTTATTCTTATTTCGCCACCTTTCTTTAAAGAAAGAACCTGTTTCTCAGTGACATTAAACCACACACGTAAAGTAGAATTATCTACTATATCGAACAATCTTGCCCCAGGATTTAAAAATGTTCCTATTTCGATATATTTTTTATTGATTACTCCCGATATTGGGGCTTTGATTTTTGTATCCTCAAGTCTCCTTTTACTACTTATATATCTACTTTCAGCAGCAACAAGTTGTGTTTTCATGCTTTCAAGTTGTTGATTGGTAACACCCCCCCCCTTATATGAATTATTAAATCTCTCCACATCTGTTTTTATTGCCAGAAAGGCCGCTTTACTTGCTTTAAAGTCAGCACGGAACATTTCATCATCTACAGCGGCAAGTATTTCACCCTTTTTAACAAAAATTCCCTCCTCTTTAAAAATTTTAACTACTCTTCCTGCGACATCAGATACAAAAGAGAGTTCATGTATCGGTTCAACGACTCCATTTGACAAAAAATTACGATCAATAGAAGTTATTTTTACTACTTGTGTCTGCACAAATATTGCCGTAGATACTTCAGACGCAAGATCCTCTTTTTTTTGA
>JBAXYG010000165.1:0-3897 GCA_041670905.1 Bacteroidales bacterium | reverse complement strand
TTCATTGACTAATCCTTTGTCGGCATTAGGAGAGTCATTATTAACCAATACATCAAGTAGACTATTATCTTCTCCGTCAACAAAAGGAGCATCTACTGATACGTGGCGACCCGAAACTCTTAGCGTGTCGGCAATCTTTTCGCGAGGGATATCAAGAATATCCGCCAATTCCTCAGGTGAAGGCATCCGCTCATTTTCTTGCTCAAATTTAGATAGAGCTTTGTTGATTTTATTTAGCGATCCCACCTGATTTAAAGGAAGACGTACAATTCTCGATTGTTCTGCCAATGCCTGTAAAATGGACTGACGAATCCACCAAACTGCGTACGAAATAAATTTAAAACCTCTAGTTTCATCAAATTTCTCTGCAGCTTTAATAAGCCCGAGATTTCCTTCATTAATTAAATCGGGAAGACTTAACCCCTGGTTTTGGTACTGTTTGGCAACAGACACAACAAATCTCAAATTAGCTCTAGTTAATTTTTCGAGGGCCGCTTGGTCCCCTTTTCTAATCCTCTGAGCTAACTCTACCTCTTCTTCTACTGTGATAAGTTCCTCTCTACCAATTTCTTGTAAATACTTATCAAGAGATGCGCTCTCTCGATTAGTAATTGATTTTGTAATCTTTAACTGTCTCATGCATGTACAATATCCGGCGAAGTTATAAAAAAACTCCGATATAGCGGTACTTATAGATATACTATTATTTCTTTTTGTTTCAAATTCCTCACAACAGTTATTATTGCCTGCTCCCCTGGATGTAATTTACTTATCTGTTCCTGAACGTCAGCAGAGTTTTTAACTTTTACCAAATTAATTTCTATAATTATATCGCCTTCCTTTATTCCGGCTTTTTGTGCAACTCCTCCTTGTTGAACTTCGGCAATATATGCGCCTTCCATAGTTGACAGATTTAACTGTTTCATAATTGCATCAGAAATATCATACATACTTATACCCAGCATAGCACGCCGAACTTCGCCATAATTTCTAAAATCATCAGTTATTTTTTTAACAATATTTACCGGCACTGCAAATGAATATCCGGAATAAGAACCTGTTAATGAGACAATAGATGTATTAATACCGACTAATTTTCCTTGGGTATTAACCAAAGCCCCGCCACTGTTTCCCGGGTTTACAGCAGCATCTGTTTGAATAAAAGATTCTACTTTAAATTTTCCATCATAATTAGGAAATACTCTCCCCTTTGCACTGACAATCCCAGCAGTAATAGTAGATCGCAAATCGTAAGGGCTGCCTATCGCCAGAACCCACTCTCCAAGTCGTAATGAGTCGGAATCCCCTAAAATAATCGATGGCAAATTTTCAGCATTAATTTTTAACAGTGCTATATCTGTAGCAGAATCTGTTCCGACTAAAGTTGCAATATATGTTTTATTATTTTCCAAAGTAACCTCAATTTCATTAGCTCCACTAATAACATGGTTATTTGTAACGATGTAGCCATCAGAAGAAATTATAACACCAGAGCCCATCCCAACTTGATCTTTTGGAGTATTTACAAATCCGAAAAGAAGATCAAGAACAGAGACCGAACGTGTGTTTTGAGCTCTTTTAACAACTTTAACATAAACAACAGTCTTAACTGCCATTTCCGCAGCATCAGAAAAACTGACTGCATTCGGATTAATTATAGCCAACGATTCTACACTTTTTTGTTGGCTATTTTCGATATTAGAATTAATATCTGATTTAGAGATTGATTTATCTATCATTCTGTCAGTAACGAGATATGATACCGAAGCAGAAGTGATAATACAAAGTAGTAGAAACAATAAAATTCTCTTCATAATTCAACTTTTATTCATAATATTTCTGTTATTGAACTCAAAATATATGCCAAATAATATTATATTTGTAACTGATAATTTAGTTGAAAAAAATATTATAAATAATAGAGAATATGAAATTTGTTGTATCAAGTTCTGAACTTTTACATGGGCTGGTATCAGTTTCCAGAGTAATTGCAAGTAAAACATCTCTTGCTATATTAGAGAATTTTCTTTTCGTACTGAAAGGAAATACATTGACAGTGACTGCATCAGATGGTGAAATGACACTAAAAACCAACATACTAATAGATCAGGTAATAAGGGAAGGCGAAGCAGCTATTCCGGCCAGACTATTGACAGACTCGCTAAAAGAATTTCCTGATCAGCCTCTTACTTTTGAAATAAATAAAAAAGAGCCTACAATGGAGATTACATGGGCAAGCGGTGCCTCCAAAATTCCGTATTTTCCTGCAGAAGATTATCCTGAATTGCCTGTTTTAGGAGAGATATCAAGTTCAATTACTATCGCTCCTGCAACTTTACTTAACGGAATAAACAATACCATTTATGCAACTGCTGAAGAAGAATTAAGACCGGTAATGAATGGTATCTTCTTTGATATCGACACCGATTCCACTACTCTTGTAGCTTCAGATGCTCACAAATTAATATGTTCGTCCTTTAAAGATATTAAAGCTGACCAAAAGTCTTCTTTCATACTCAACAAAAAACCGGCAACAATTCTCAAAAATATTCTTGTAAAAGTAACTGAAGATATAATTATCAGATTTGATAACAAAAATGCATTTTTTGAGTTTGAAAACAATGTGCTTGTTTGTCGTCTTATTGAGGGAAACTATCCCGCATACAAAAGTGTTATTCCTAAAAACAATAAGAATAAACTTATCATTGGAAGAATGGATCTGCTTAATGCAGTAAAGCGTGTAGCTGTTTGTTCCAATCAAGCTACAAGCCATATAAAACTTAAAATATCATTAAATGAGATAGTAATTTCAGCTCAAGATTTGAGTTTCTCGATATCCGCTTATGAAAGATTAAGTTGTCAATATGATGGTGATGAGATGGAAATAGGATTTAAAGCTCCATTCCTTGTTGAAATTCTTACAAATCTTCCTTATCAGGATATTTGTATAAAACTTGCGGATGCATGTAGGGCTGTTTTGATAGTATCTTCCGATGAAAGTGATCCAAACGAGGATTTGTGTGCATTGTTAATGCCTATAATGATTAACGCATAAGAAAATGCATCTTAATTTAAAAAATCCCATTCTTTTTTTTGACATTGAGAGCACAGGACTTAATGTTGCAACTGATCGAATTGTAGAAATTTCTGCTATAAAAATTTTCCCTTCTGGAGAAAAAGAAATAAAGACACGTAGGATCAATCCTACAATCCCCATTTCTCCTGAGGCACAAAAAATACATGGTATTTCTAACGAAGATGTAAAAGATTGTCCTACTTTTGATAAAGTCGCAAAATCAATGGCTCAATGGATGGCCGGCTGTGATATTGCCGGATACAATTCTATAAAATTTGACATACCAATACTTGCAGAAGAATTTTTACGAGCTGGAGTTGATTTCGATTTCAGAAAAAGACACTCAGTTGATGTTCAAAACATTTTCCACAAAATGGAACAAAGGACATTGGTTGCTGCTTACAAATTCTATTGTGAAAAGGATTTGGAAAATGCACACTCTGCTGAGAGTGATACATTGGCAACTTACGAAGTATTGGAAGCGCAACTTGACAGATATAGTGACGTTTTAAAGAACGATATTGCTTTTTTAGCCGATTTCTCATCGAAGAACCGCTTTGTAGATTATGCATGTCGTATAGTTTTAAACGATAATGACCAGCCAATATTCAATTTCGGCAAACATAAAGGTAAACTTGTAACTGAAGTAATCACAAAAGAACCAAGTTATTACGACTGGATGATGAAAGGAGATTTTACTTTAGACACAAAAAAAGTGCTTACAGAAATAAAATTTTCTATGCGATGAATATAATTGTTGTGCCGTATAATAGTGACTATTACTATATCCGACCCGACACTACTCTGGAAAAAGAGTCTAA
>JBAXYG010000164.1:0-3906 GCA_041670905.1 Bacteroidales bacterium | reverse complement strand
ATATGCTGTACGTGTTGTTTCAGATATTTTGGAATCAAACGGTTCATCATCTATGGCTACTGTTTGTGCAGGTTGTCTTGCATTGATGGATACTGGAGTAAAAATAAAAAAACCTGTTTCAGGGATTGCCATGGGTCTTATATCAGATTCAAAAACAGGCAAATATGCGATTCTTTCCGATATACTTGGAGACGAAGACCATTTGGGTGATATGGACTTCAAGGTAACGGGGACAAAAGATGGCATTACTGCAACTCAAATGGATATTAAGGTTGACGGGTTGTCTTATGATGTTTTACAAAAAGCTTTAGAACAAGCTCGTCTGGGACGTTTGCATATTATGGGTGAAATGATGAAAACTATTTCAGAACCACGTGCAGATTTCAAACCTAATGTTCCGCGTATAGTTCAGATAGTTATTCCGGGAGAATTTATTGGTGCTGTTATAGGAACAGGCGGAAAAGTTATCCAAGAAATTCAAAAGACTACCGGTACTACAATAACTATTACTGAGGCTGATAAAACCGGTATTGTTGATATTTTCGGAGAGAATAAAGATGGTATGGATGCAGCTCTTGCTTGGATAAAAGGTATAACTACAGTACCAGTCGAGGGTGAAATATATCATGGAAAGGTTGTTTCAATACTTGAATTTGGTGCTTTTGTACAAATTTTACCTGGGAAAGAAGGTCTTTTGCATATTTCTGAGATTGACTGGAAAAAAACAGATAGAGTAGAAGATGTATTAAAAGTTGGAGATGAAGTTGATGTCAAACTTCTGGAAGTTGATGCTAAAAGTGGTAAGTTACGTCTTTCGCGCAAAGCATTGATTGAAAAACCTGCTGGATATGTTGAACCGGAAAGAAGACCGCGTCCTAGTGGAGATAGAAATGATAGGAATGGAGACCGTAGAGGTCCAAGAAGGGATGGCGATCGTGGTGGAGATAGGGGTGGCAGTAGATATGGTTCTTCTTATCGTGACAATAGAGATTTTCATGATAATAGGGAATCGCGTGAAAACAGAGATAAAAAAGAGGAATAAATTATATTTTTGAGTTAAAAAAAGGTCGTCAGAATTCTGACGACCTTTTTTTATGTATTATTAATCTTTTAGAAATTTAACTCAACTTTTGGTGCTGTTTCACTTCCTTCAGAAGCTTCAAAATATGCTTTCTTTTCAAAACCACCAATGTTCGCAATTATATTTGCAGGAAATTTGCGGGTCATAGCATTAAAAGGTTTAACAGACTCGTTGAATTTATTACGTTCAACAGCAATCCTATTTTCTGTTCCTTCTAATTGTGCCTGAAGTTCAAGAAAATTCTGATTAGCTTTTAATTCAGGATAGCGTTCAACAACAACCAATAATTTGTTTAGGGCTGAACTCAAATTGTTTTGAGCTTTTTGGAATGTAGCCATATTTTCTTCAGTAATATTTGTAGGGTCAATTTTTGTTGAGGTAGCTTCTGCGCGAGCACTGATAACTGCTTCCAATGTACTTTTTTCAAAATCAGCAGCACCCTTAACTGTAGATACCAGATTAGGAACAAGATCGGCACGGCGTTGATAAACATTTTCAACATTTCCCCATGCTTTACTGATTTCTTCCTCTGCGGATACCATTTTATTGTAAGTCCTTATTCCCCATAAAACAGCGAGAACTATAATTGCCAAAACGATTATCCAAGCTGAAACCTTTTTCATAATAATATTTTTTATGTTTAAAATTATTTTGTTAAAGCACTAAGCTTTTCGCAAAGCCCATCAATTCCTGACAAGAGGTCATTGCTTATGGCTTTATAATAAGCTTTTGTTTTCTTTTGCTCTTTGATTTCTTTTTTATCAATGTGATTTACCCTATTAAACAGATTATTGCCCATATCAATAGCTTCATCAACCAGTTCTATTACTTTATCTGAATTTTTTCCATCATGAAAATCAATATAAATCATGCAGTCATCAATAAAATCATTTACAAGGAACTCAATATCCTTTTTAATTATTCTTAAATTCATAGTTAATTTGTTTTTTAACGTCGCAAAGATAGTGAAAAATGTTATAGTTCAATAATTCCTGGCTTCTTTGTCAATCCTAAACCTGGTTTATCTTCTAATGTTATTTTACCATCAACAAGTCTCATTCCGTTAAAGCAGTCGTTGCTAAGCAAATAATTACCGTCGAGATCTGCCCATTCAACTTTTGGCGCCAACTGAGCGGCCGCGGATATTGCTATTGAAGTTTCAGTCATACAACCGATCATTAATTTCATATTAAGGGCATTTGCAAGAGATACCATTTCACGTGCTTCGTGCATACCAGTACATTTCATTAATTTAATATTGATTCCGTGATATGCTCCCTTAAGTTTTGGTATATCAGTAAGACGTTGACAAGCTTCGTCAGCAATTATTGGCAGTGGACTTCTTTCTGTCAACCAGGCTGCATCATCCAAAAGAAGTTTAGGCATAGGTTGTTCAATCATATTGATATTTCGCTCATTAAGCCATGTTATCATATCTAATGCATAGTGTTTATCTTTCCATCCCTGATTTGCATCAATGCAGATAACGGTATCAGTTTTTGCTCGGATGAGGTTTATCATTCTCTTGTCTTCTTTTTCCGATTTTCCAAGTTTTACTTTAAGTACTTTTGCCCATGATGCCTCCACTATTTTCTCATTTACAATATCATCACTTGCATCATATCCTATTGTGTATGATGTGCAAGGAGCTGCATCAGAATTAAATCCCCACATTTTCCACCATGGTTGTCCCATAATATTACCTGCTAAATCATGCAGTGCAATATCCACTGAAGCTTTTGCTGCAGTGTTATTGGTAGAAACCTTATCCACTGTAGACATAATATCTTCAATTTGGAATGGATTATTGAATTTAGGCAATACATTAGTTACTACTTTTTTAAGAAATTCATTTACAGAAGCTTGTGTTTCTCCTAAATAAGGTGGCATTGCTGCTTCTCCGTATCCTGAATAACCGTTCCAAGTTATTTTAGTTATGACAATTGGCGTTTCAGTTCTTGATGAGCCTGAAATATTGAAAGTATATTTCATTTTGCCTATGAAATTTTCCCATTCAAGTTGCAATTTATTATTTCCTAATGCTTTTGTATGTTTTGATGATTGTGCAAACAAATCTGAAGGATTCCAAAGGGCAGCAGCGGCTGTTATAAACCCTGCGGTTTTTAAAAAAGTTCTTCTGTTACTCATTTCTATATATTGTTTTATTATTATTTTATTGAATACCAAGGGTGATTTGATATTGAGACTATACCATTACCGGTATCTTGATTACCTAAAATTCTTTGTGCTCTTATGAGCCTTGTAGATCCTTCATAATAATTTGGTGTATTGGGTAAAAGTGAATTTATGCGGACGTATGTCGCACAATGAATAAATTCACCATTACCAAGATAAATGGCAACGTGTGAAACTTTTTCTTTCTTTTCAATGGTGGCTTTACGTCCAAAGAACAACAGATCTCCGGGAGTTAGGTTGTCGAAGCCATTTGTTATGTCAATATTTTCACCTGTATATGCTTGTTGTGATGCATCTCTTTCAAGTATTATACCGTTAAGATAAAATGTTGTTTTGGTAAAGCCGCTACAATCCATTCCTTTGATTGAAGTTCCACCCCACATATAAGGGAATCCTAAGAAGCCTTTTGCGGTGGAAATTATATTTTCAGGGTTGGGATTACGTGATTCAATCCATTTATTAAAATCTTCAGCATGTTCTTTAAGTAAATAGGCTGTTTTTCCATCAGGCAGGATGACTTTATAATATTTGCCTTTTTGACCATCTTTTACAACTATACCACCCCATACTCCATCTGATACAACAGTTGAGTTATCTTTTGGTTCTGAACGTAAAATAGTATAGTAAGT
>JBAXYG010000163.1:0-3919 GCA_041670905.1 Bacteroidales bacterium | reverse complement strand
CAGACATAAGAAGAAATAGTTTTTCGTGTCATTTTATTCTTTTAGTAGATGATTAATCTAAAGCGGATTCTTCGTAATCTGCTTTAGATTATGTTTTTAATATATATAGATGGATAAAGATCTAATTATTGATGTAAAACAGTCGGAAGTTTCTATTGCCCTCCTTGAAAATCATAGATTGATTGAGTTGAACAAGGAAGTAAATGAGGGAAAAAACTTTTCGGTAGGAGATGTATATCTTGGCAAGATTAAAAAAATTATTCCTGCTCTGAATGCTGCTTTTGTCGATGTTGGTGATGAAAAAGATGCTTTTGTTCATTATCTTGATCTTGGAATGAATTTCAAGGCTTTTGATTATTTTACAAGACAGATAAATACTAATAAAGATTTTTCGACATTTTTTTCCAGTGTAAAAATTGATGATATCCTTGAAAAAGAGGGGAAAATTGATAAATTTCTTACGTCTGGACAACCTATTATTGTCCAAATAGTTAAAGAGCCAATATCCACAAAAGGATCTCGTCTGACTGCCGAGATTTCGATTGCCGGTCGTAATATGGTTCTTCTTCCTTTTGCAGATAAAGTAAGTATCTCTCAAAAGATAACTTCCAAAGATGAAAAAAAGCGACTTGAGCGTTTGGTTTATAGCATCTTACCTAAGAATTACGGCGTCATAATAAGAACTGCAGCTGAAGGAAAAAGAGCTGCTGTGCTTGATGCTGAATTGAAATCCCTTATACGTAAATGGGAAGAGTCGTGGCCTAAACTTGCAGAATCAAAATCCACAAAACTGTTGTTTACTGAAAATAGTAGAACTACTACAATTTTAAGGGACTTATTAAACGATTCATTTTCAAATATATACGTAAATGATGAATCTGTTTATAATGAGATTTGTGAATATATTTCAATGATATCTCCTGATCAGGAGAAAATTGTAAAATATTTTAAAGGTACCGAGCCTATTTTTGATCATTTTGAAGTGTCAAGACAGATAAAGGGTTCTTTCGGTCGTGTAGTTTCCATAAAACAAGGTGCTTATCTTGTAATTGAACACACTGAAGCTCTTCATGTAATAGATGTAAACAGCGGTATAAGAGCAAAACAAAAAGATCAGGAAGACAGTTCATTTGAGGTTAATGTAAACGCCGCGGATGAAATTGCACGCCAATTGAGGTTAAGAGATATGGGTGGTATTATTATAGTTGATTTTATCGATATGGAAAATAACGAGCATAAAGTCAAACTATATAAACATATGCTGGATCTTATGGCTAATGATAGGGCAAAGCACAATATTCTTCCTTTGACCCGGTTTGGTCTTATGCAGATAACACGCCAAAGAGTACGTCCTGTAACAGAAATTAATACTACTGAGAATTGCCCTACATGCAATGGTACAGGAAAAATAGGTCCCAGCATAATATATGATGAAGCTCTTGAACGGCAACTGGCCTATTATGTTAAAGAGAAGAAGATAAAATCATTACTTTTGAAAGTAAGCCCTATTTTTGCTTCTTATCTTACTCGTGGTCTCTTCAGTATAAAATACAAATGGGCAAAAAAATATGGTTGTTCTATAAAAATAAATGAAGTTTCTGATTTTTCGGTTCTTCAATCGCAATGGTGTACTCTTGATGGAGAAGTTCTGGATTGTTAAAAATTTCTAAGTACTGTATCCATTTTTTCTTTTATTTCTTCATTGCAAAGATTCCCAATACTTCCTATATGAGTGTGATTCAGTCCCTTGACTGATTTTGCTTGATTATCCACAGATGATTTGAAAGTGTGGTTATTTATCTCAATTCCAACACTTTTATATGCTTCTCTGAAAGGTATACCTGATAATACTTTTTTATTTACCTCTTCAACTGTAAACAGATAGTCATATTTGGAGTCATTAAGAATATTCTCGTTGACTTTTATTTTATCTATCATATATATTGTCATCTTCAGGCATTCATGCATGCAGTCTAAGGCAGGGAAAAGAATATCTTTTAAAAGTTGGAAATCCCTGTGATACCCATGAGGCATATTTGTGCAGACAATTGTTATTTCATTTGGAATATTTTGTATTCTGTTACATTTACCACGTATCAACTCCCACACATCTGGATTTTTTTTATGAGGCATTATGCTTGATCCTGTGGTAAGTTCATCCGGAAAAGAAATAAACCCGTAATTACCACACATATATTCGCAGCAGTCAGTAGCAAATTTATTTAGAGTTGAAGCAATGGCTGAAATTGCGTATCCTACTATTTTTTCAGATTTGCCCCTACTGAGTTGTGCTGATATTGAATTATAGTTGAGTGTTTCAAATTTTAATAGTTTGGTTGTCATTTTTCTGTCAAGCGGGAAAGAACTTCCATATCCGGCAGCTGATCCCAAAGGGTTTTGGTTTGTAATCTTATATGATGTTAATAGAACCTGCATATCGTCGATAAGAGTTTCTGCATAAGCACCAAACCATAATCCAAATGAGGATGGCATAGCTATCTGTCCGTGGGTATATCCCGGAAGTAAAACATCTTTGTATTTTTCACTCAATTCCTGTAGTTTATTGAAAAGATCCAATACCTCATTTCTGAGTTGTATAATCTCGTCTTTCAGGTATAGTTTAATATCTACAAGTACCTGATCATTTCTGGAACGTCCTGAATGTATCTTTTTTCCAATCTCACCAACCCTTTGAGTAAGAATTTGTTCTACTTGTGAGTGTATGTCTTCAACACCTTCTTCTATAATGAATTCTCCTTTCTCAATCTCAAAAAGGATTTTGTCAAGTTCCGCCTGCAGTATTTTCTCCTCTTCTACATCAAGCAGTGAGATGGAGCTTAGCATTTTAATATGTGCTTTTGACCCTAAAACATCATATTTGGCCAATCTTAAATCGAGTACTTTATCATTTCCGATTGTGAATTGTTCAACAAGATCAGTAGCTGATATGCCTTTGCTCCAAAGTGTTCCCATTACAGTTTTATGTTTTTTACAAATTTAATATAGGTTTCAATACTATGAGCTATCTCTTTAGTGTATATATATTCGTCTGCTTTATGAGACCTTGTCGACTCACCGGGCCCCATTTTTATCGCCGGAAATGTAATTCGCATCCAGTCGGAAGTGGTAGGGGAGATATAACTTTTTATTTCTAAGGAATTAATAGTTTTTATCAATGGATGTCCCATTGGTGTTATTGATGATTTGTTTGTCAAAGAACGTGGTTTCAACTCGCTTTTCAGCTCTTTTGAGAGAATTTCCATTATTTCTTTATTGTTGTATGAGTCAGTAGGACGAATATCGACGACATATTTGCAGGTGTCAGGTATTACATTGTGTTGACAGCCGGCTTCAATTTGTGTTACAGTAATTTTTATATTTCCCATTAATTTTGAGGTTTTTTCAAATTTGAAATTTCTCAAAACATCAATATCTTCAATTGCAATATAAATTGCATTTTTACCTTCGTTTATTGCTGCATGCCCGCTGATACCTCTTGAAGTCGCATCAATTACTAAAAGGCCTCTTTCAGCAATGGCTGCATTCATTTGAGTCGGTTCTCCTATGATAGCAAAATCTATCAATTTTCTCAAATCACTTTCTATTGCCTCTATTCCGTTTTTCCCGGAGCACTCCTCTTCCGCTGTCAGAACAAGAGCAAGATTTACCGGAAGGGATTTTAAAAGCTCTTTATCGTGTATAAAATATAGGTATGTCTGAATCATACTGACTACACTCGCTCCAGCATCATTGCTTCCCAAACCATATATTTTATCCTCATAAATTGGAGGGTAGAATGGATTAAAAGTGTATGATTCTGATGGTTTTACGGTGTCGATATGTGAGTTAAGCATCAACGTAGGCTTACTTTCATTCCTCAATGGTGAAAATGACAAAATGTTATTATTTATCCTTTCTG
>JBAXYG010000162.1:0-3949 GCA_041670905.1 Bacteroidales bacterium | reverse complement strand
GATACCGTATCCGATTCAAATAACACCGTCAATAATGGCCCAAGAAGGGCATAATTTGCTATTCCAAAAATTACTGAAAATATTGATAATATTAAATATGTAGGCCAATATCGACCGTATGGCTTAGCATAGGCTAGTATCCTCTTAAAAGTCTTCATTCATTACATTATGTAGACCGCAAATGTACAAAAATTATGCAAAAGACTCCGATAGAAGGTTCAACAACAAATATATTATTAATGCAATTTTATAAATTATTTAAAAAAATGTTTCATATTAAATAATTTTAACTTATTTTGCTTAACAATTATAATCATTTTTATAAAATGAATAAATATTTAGAGTTTAACATCAATCCCCTTATTTGTCAAATTGGAAAGAATCCTGAAGATTTTACAAAAAAGGACATAATTGATTTTGTAATAAAAAATGAAATAAGAATCATAAACTTCAGATATGCTGCTGCCGACGGGAAACTAAAAACTCTTAATTTTACTATCAGTAATTATCAATACCTTGACTCCATACTTTCATATGGAGAACGAGTAGACGGATCAAGCCTTTTTCCCTATATAGAAACAAATTCCAGTGACTTATATGTTATTCCTCGTTTTTCTACCGCATATGTAGATCCTTTTGCATCAATACCAACGTTAGGAATTTTATGCTCGTATTTTGACAAAGATGGGCTTCCATTAGACCTTTCTCCTGAAAATACCCTAAAAAAAGCGCACAAAACATTTCAGGACAAAACAGGATACAGATTTGAAGCTATGGGAGAATTAGAATTTTACCTTATTGACACCGATGATACTATGTTCCCAATTCAGGATCAAAAAGGATATCACGAATCATCCCCATTTACAAAATTTGAAGGATTCAGAACAGATGCAATGCGATTGATTGCACAAAGCGGAGGACAAATAAAATATGGACACTCTGAAGTAGGCAATTTCGTATCAAACGGAAAAATTTATGAGCAAAATGAAATAGAATTTCTGGTAAATCCAGTAGAATCAGCGGCAGATCAACTTATTATGGCAAAATGGATTCTCAGAACACTTGCATACCAATATGGTATTGATATAACTTTTTCTCCAAAAGTAACTGAAGGAAAAGCAGGGAGCGGATTACACTTTCATACTAGAATCATGAAGGGTAACAAATCAATGATGATAGAAAATGGCAAATTATCAGATATAGCTCGTACTGTTATTGCCGGGTATATAAAATGTGCCTCTTCCCTTACTGCATTCGGAAACACCAATCCAACTTCATACTTTCGCCTAGTTCCTCAACAAGAGGCACCTACAAGCATATGCTGGGGTGACAGAAACCGATCGGTTTTAGTCCGTGTTCCACTAGGATGGACAGAAAACCATAATATGATAAAAATTGCCAATCCTCTAGAAACAACTGCTGATTTAGAAATATCCAATAGGCAGACCGTTGAAATACGTTCTGCAGACGGTTCGGCAGATATATATAATATGATGGCAGGGCTGATTGTAGCCGCACGAACAGGATTTGAAATGAGTAATGCCTTTAAAGTAGCAAATGAGACTTATGTAGATATAAATATTAACAACAACAATAATAATAAAAATATACTTAACACTTTTGAACAACTTCCCACCTCTTGTCATGAATCGGCAATTGAATTAAACAGACACCGCTCCATTTATGAAAAGGATGGAGTCTTCAGTCCTATTTTAATCGACGGTATTATTTCTTCACTAAACAAATTTGAAGACAAAAATATACGCGATGAGATTAAAAAAAATCCAGCTATGATGGTAGATATAGTTAGAAGATACTATCATTGCGGATAACGTGCCAATAAATTATTATTTCAGTGAGATAATCCGTTGGAAAAATTTCCAACGGATTATTGATTTTTACACTACCTCAAATTATACATTTTTCAAAAAAAATAAAAAAACCGGCCAAAAACAATTCTCAGCCGGTTTTTAAAATTATATTGTGAATTTATTTTCCAACAACTGTAGAATCTACAACAGCAGGAGTCTTTACTTTGATTAGTTCAACTTTAAATTTTAAAGTTTCATTAGGGCCAATAACTCCACCTGCACCTTTTTCGCCATAAGCTAATTCAGAAGGAATCCAAAGTGTAATCTCGCCTCCTTCATCAATATATTGAATACCTTCAGTCCATCCTTTAATAACATTGTTTAAAGGAAAAGTTACTGATTCTTTTCTTTTATATGACGAATCAAATACCTTACCATTAAGTAAAGTACCCTCATAGTTAACCTCAACTATATCATCAGCAGAAGGTTTTACTCCGTTACCAGTTCTAACTATTTGATACTGTATACCTGATTCAGTTGTAATAACACCTTCTTTTTTGCCATTTTCTTCCATAAATTTCTTTCCTTCAGCAACGTTTACTTTTAAAAGAGCTTTATTTCTCTTTTCAAAAAAACTATTTATTGTTTTATAAACATATTCCTGATCTAAGCCTTCCTTTTCTGCCAAAGCATCTTTTATACCACGATTAAGAGCATTAATATTTAGATCGCCAAAATTGTTCATTGAAATTGATTGTCCAACTGAAGCACCTAAAGCATAACTTACTGAATCAACATCAGCTTTTGTTATTCCTTCTGGTTGAGGATTAGTTTTTTTTGTTCCGCATGATGCTAGAATCAGTACTCCCAGCATGCACATTGTAATAATTTTGATTGTTTTCATTTAATTTTGAATTGATAATTATATTTTTTCGGTTTATCTCCTGTAATAGATTATTAATAATAGGGACAAATGTACTAATTTTCCATATTATGATGGATATAAAGACAAATTTTATATAACAATCTTGCACCCACATTTGCATCCCATTCGCCTTCTCCTGGAGTGACTTCACACAAATCAAAACCGATTATTTTTTTCCCTGAATTTGCAAGGCGAAAAAGAAGATAATCTGCCTGCCTGAAACTTAGTCCCCCTGGAACTGGGGTTCCAGTGTTAGGACATAAATCAGGAGAAAGTCCGTCAATATCAAAACTTATATAAATATTATTAGGAAGAGAATCTATTATTCTATCACATATCGTACTCCATTTTCCACCTTCAAATAAAAAATTTGAAATTTCCATATCAGAGAAGAAAGAAATACGATTATCATTCTCAATCAAACTACACTCCTGATGACAAAAATCTCTCTGACCCACCTGACAAATTTTTGAAACTTGAGGAATGCCTTTTAAGACATTAAACATTATCGATGCGTGAGAATATAAAAACCCCTCATATGCTTCTCTCAAATCAGCATGAGCATCTATATGAAGTATTCCGAAATCCTCATATTTTTCAGATAACGCCTGTATAAAACCATACGGAACACTATGTTCTCCACCCAATACTCCGACAATTTTTCCTTTTTCAATCTGCATTCTGGCAGATTCCCTGACATATTCATTCAGTAAAGAACATTTTATATTAACCTTAGAAATATCTTTTGACAACTCCTGTTGACTATAACCCATTCCCAGACATTTTATAACGGAAGTACTTATTTCCCTCCCTACTGCATTCTGGTCAATAATGTCATCTCCAACCGGCAGTGTAGCAATTTTAACTTTCCATGCGAAAGGAACATTTACATCAAACAAATCAACCTGCAGAGAGGCATTCAATATTGCTTTTGGCCCGTTACTTGTACCAGATTTATATGAGGTAGTAACATCCCAAGGGATTGGCAAAATAACTATTTCAGATTCATCAACAGAATAAGGTAATCCGAAATAGCTACCATTAGCAATACCTATATCATTTGGGTTAAAATTTGCCATAATATTTTTATGATTGAAATAAAAAATTTGTAATGAATAAACTTTTAAGTATCTTAGTTGAACAAAGGTAACGAATTTTCATTTATGGATATTAGTTCTGCAGAATTACATATAAAACTTAAAGAGTTTTTTGG
>JBAXYG010000161.1:0-4016 GCA_041670905.1 Bacteroidales bacterium | reverse complement strand
CAGACGGATGTACTTTGTTTAAAAACAGATGTTTCCATTGAGGCGGATTGCCGCAATCTTGTTGAAAAAAGCGTTGAACGGTTTGGTGGCATAGATATTTTAATAAATAATGCCGGCCTTTCAATGAGAGCTATGTTTAAGGATCTTGATCTGTCCGTAATTAAAAATCTTATGGATGTAAACTTCTGGGGAACAGTGTACTGTACAAAATATGCTTTACCCTATATTTTAAAGGTTCATGGGTCTGTTGTTGGAGTTATATCAATTGCCGGTTTTGCCGGACTTCCCGCACGTACCGGCTATTCTTCTTCTAAGTATGCTATTAGGGGATTTCTTGATACTCTGAGGATAGAACATCTAAAGGATAATCTTCATGTAATGGTATTCGCTCCTGGTTTTACCTCTTCAAATATAAGAAATACTGCTTTGACGGCTGATGGTTCGCAGCAGGGCGAAACCCCAAGGGATGAAGGGAAAATGATGTCTGCAAGTCGGGTCGCTGAATACTTGGCAAAAGGAATCAGTAAACGAAAATCACAAATGGTATTGACTTCTATTGGGAAACTTACTGTATTTCTGAGTAAAACATTTCCAAGACTTACCGATAGGCTGGAATACAATTATATGTCAAAAGAGCCAAATTCACCTTTGAAATAGGTGTTTTTTTAATTTTTTAGGATTTTAATAACCAAGGTTCTCTCCTTTGATTATCTTATTAAACAACCATAGATGTTGTTCCAAAGCATATCCCCAAAATTTCCATGAATGTTTACCCGGCGATATTGTCATGAAATAGGGTATTCCGAGTTCACGGCATTTTTCGGCAAACTCGTAGGTTGATTTTGCATAATAATCGCTGTAGCCACAACTTAAAATCATTATTTTATCCGTGCCAATCATCTTCTCCACTCTGTTTATTGCAGATTCTTCGTCATATCTCTTATTCTCCTGGCTATATTCTCCTAAAACCTTTGTTATATATTTTTCAATAAGTGTCGTATGGTGGATATTAAGTACTCCGCTCATTGAACCTGCAGCGGCAAATCGGTCTGGGTTATCTAAAAATATATTTATTGCTCCATGACCTCCCATCGATAATCCTGTAATAAACGTTGTTTTTGGGTCTAAATTGTATTTTTTTTTCATCAGCGGATATAACTCTTCATCGAAGAATGTTCTCCATTGCATTCCATTTTTATCGCTGCTATTAACATACCAACTGTTATAGAAACCGTCCGGGCAAATAATTCTGAATCCTGATCTGTTACTTATCTCCTGTAAATCATATTTTTCACTCCAATTTTTGTAATTGCCGCTCCATCCGTGCAGAAGGAAAAGATTAGGGTGATATATAGAATCATTAACAGGGGTAAATACTAGTATTGAGTCATTGCATTTCAGATTGGCAGATTTTATAACAATTAGATCCTGAGCATGTAAATTAGTTATGCAGAGTGTTAAGATTAAGGTTAATAGTGGTTTTCTCATCATAGAATATTATTTCTTATTATCTTTACAAAATTAGAAATAATATGTTATGAAAGGGGTACTATTTATCAAAAAGTATAAGGTTTATATTTGTTTTGCGTTTTTAGCAATATTGATGGTCGTTTTATATCCAAATGAAGGACATTTTAAATATGATTACCAAAGAGGAAGGCCATGGCTGCATGAAACTCTTTTAGCTCCGATTGATTTTCCTATTTTGAAGACTGAAACGGAACTGCTTAAGGAAAAAGAAGAAAAGGCTTCAAAAGTTATTGATTATTATGCTTATAATAGCTATCTGGCAAAAGATAGGATTGAGTCGTTTAATAAGTCTTCAGAAGTAACCACGTATTTATCTGATAACGGAAACAATAAGCTTATCAGAGCTTTCTCTGACAATATGACTGAAGTTTATAATAAAGGTATAGTATCTTCCTTTGATGATGATGATTTGAGTGATAAGGTAATATTTGTACAAAAAGAAAAGAGGGCTCTTATTACACCTGCACTTGAAGTTTTTGATGTTGACAGGGCATACAACACTATAATTTCTGCGGTTAGAAATCAGTTTCCTGATCTTAAAGTAGATTCATTGGGAGCCATCCTAAATGTCAAAACTCATATAGTTCCAAATCTTTTATATGACAAGAATACTTCCCAATTACTTAATAAAGAAGCTGTTAATTATATTTCTCCAACAAAAGGAATGATTTATACAGGGCAACTTATCGTGTCGAAAGGAGAAATTATAACTGCCGATATTGAACAGATGCTTGATTCTTTCAAAGCAGAATATAAATTAAGTTTTGGATACTCCGGTTCTAAATTCTGGCTTGAGGTAAGCCATATTACGATAGTCTTGATAATTATAATGCTTATCTTTTTGACAATATATTTTGTTGACAATAAATTATTTGCTGATTTTAGAAAATTAGTTTTCATTCTTATTTTGGTTTTTTTATCTTATGCAGCTACAGTTCTTCTAAACGGGATTGATTCGCAGATATTGTTTTTACTTCCTTATGCAGTATTTATATTGTTTTCTATGTCATTTTTCAAGCCCTCCTTTGTCTTTCCAACATATATTATTTCCTTGATACCTATATTGTTTATTTCCAATGATGGTATAGAAATTTTTGCATTGAATGCTGTTGCAGGCGCAATAGCTCTTGTTTCATTCTCTTATTTTAACAGAGGTTGGCTGCAATTCGTGAATTCTGTTTTTATCTACGTTGGGATGTTGATAGTATATATTTCTTTTGAATTTTCTACTGAAGGATCCGATATTATATGGCAAAGCACTGAGTTTATATATCTTGCAATTAACTCCCTTCTGGTCGTGGTTTTGTATCCTTTCGTATTCTTATTTGAAAAGATTTTTTCACTTGTCTCAAATTCAAAATTATGGTACATGACTGATACAAATAATAAACTTTTGCAAGAATTGGCTCATAAAGCTCCTGGTACATTTCAACATTCAATTCAAGTTGCTAATTTGGCTGAAAATGCTGCAAGAGAGATTGAAGCCAACTCAATGCTTGTTCGTGTAGGTGCGTTATATCATGATATTGGAAAAATAGAAAATCCTCAATGTTTTGTTGAAAATCAAGCGCCTGGCATTGATTACCACAAAGGTTTATCTCCAGCCGAAAGTGCTCAAGATATTATCAAGCATGTTGATGATGGTGTTGCGTTGGCTAAAAAATATGGTTTGCCTGACATTGTTATAGATTTTATAAAATCACATCATGGGCATTCACAGACCTTGTACTTTTATAATAAATATTGTAACGAGGGAGGAAATCCTGAGAACAAGGCTCCATTTACTTATGAAGGGATATTGCCTATCAGCAAAGAGCAAGTAATAGTAATGATGGCTGATGCTGTTGAGGCTGCTTCACGATCATTGAAAAGCTATACTCAGGAGAGTATTTCCGCACTTGTAGAGAAAATATTGGAATCAAGACTTTCAGATGACCAATTGGTTCAGGCTGAAATTTCTATACGTGAAATAAATATTGTAAAAGAATCTTTCAAAAATTATCTTTTGCAGATATATCACGCAAGGATTATCTATCCAAAAAGAAAAAAAATAAAATAGCCTAATATAATCGAATAGGTACATGTTCTATACTATTACTGACCGTAAGCCCGCCCCGGGTGAGTTTTATATGTAATATTCTGAAATAAAACACAATAAAGTAGTTTGATAGAGAATATAGTCAGAGAATTACTTCTATTGGCGTGGGTTGTATAGAGAAAATATTATTTTCTCTATAATTTTAAATATTAAGTAATTAGCATAAAATTATATTTGGAAAGAAAAATTAAAAATTATAACTTTAATAAATGTAACTAAGGTTTTTTTATATAAGAAACAGGCTAAAATATTGATAGGGATTTGTATAATAAAGGTATTTCAAGCCCCCCTCCTGTGTTGGTATTAAAGTACCTTTTTTACATATATAAATAAGTTAGCAAACATTGTAGATACTCTATTATAAATTTTCCAAAAAACATTAATAATT
>JBAXYG010000160.1:0-4025 GCA_041670905.1 Bacteroidales bacterium | reverse complement strand
ATCTTGATCTTTTCTAAAAGCTTTCAAAATAACCCCAGGTAAACCCAAAGTATATTTACGGATAGTACCAAACAAAGAAAATTGTTTATACTCCTTATCCGTATAATAATCAAGTAAAGTGAGTTTTTTATCAAATTTCTTAAAATAAAATTCCGAATTGATTAATTCCTTTTTCAAATCAATATTATCCATTACTTGTGGATAGACATCCGGAGAAATATCTCCATTTGTGTTCCCATTTCCAATAGACAACCCTGCCATAGCAGTCATAGACTTGATACTTCCAGAAATATTTTTATTATAACCTTGAGGCACAAAGACACAACTTGCTGTATATTCTTTAGGGGTAAAAATAGCCACCATAAGACCTAAAACAAAGAAACATCCGGTAATTATAAATATAAAGCGCCTCTTATTCCACAGCCTTTTGAACAACTCAACAACATTTATCTCATCTTCTTCAATAGTAGAAGTAGTCTTTGTTTTTTTATCAATATTATCCATCATATAGCCTCCTATAATAATTTAATCAAAAGCGTAATTAATGAAGCTATAGAAGTTGTCATAGAAGCAGCGGTCGCTATCTCAACAATTGAGATAGGTTGACGTTCTTGATTTGTTCTTTGAGGGACAATAAGTTCCATACCAGGCTCAATTCTGAAATTATCCTTTCCGACAACAGAAACCATTCCATTCATATATACCGCATAAGTTTTTGACCTGCGTGCACCCTTAACAAACCCGCCGGCAAAATTTATATAATCCCTCCAACTATATTTCGGATTGTATGCAACTGTATTGGGATAAAGTACTCCTCCTGAAATTTTTACCGTATTATTCATTTTGGGAACATCAATAATATCCCCTGTTCTTAAAACAACATCAGAATATGATCCGGGGTAATTAATAGCACTCGTCAAATCTATCCCTATAGTAAACCTGTCACCAACCATAGAAATATCAATTACTGTGGTATCCTTTGAATTCTTTACCTTTTCCTGAGCTATCTTAAGTGCAATCTTCAGTCTCTCATACTCCTCAAGTGTCAATACACGGGTTAGTTTTGCTCCTTTAACATATGCATCTCCGGTTACACCATATGCTTTTTTTACAACATCAGAGAGACGAATAGTGTTCTTCTCAATAACATAAGTTCCGGGAAACGCAACTTCACCATTGATTGTAACAGTCTGCTGAACTTTGTAATTAGGAGCTTTTCTGATAAAAACCATATCATACGGTTCCAAAGCAAACTCTATTTTTTCAGGTTGTTCTTTAAGATTAATTACAATAAGTTTCGCGGTCTCATCAGATACAATATTTGATACCATATCTTTATTTCTCCTTGCTATTTCAATATTATTTTTTGTCGCGCCTTCAGTAAATCCTTCCGCCATTAAAATAACATCACCTAAAGTTATACCTTCTCTGAAATTAAATGTCCTCGGAGAATTAACCTCTCCACTAACATAGACAGTAGATTTATCTCTCAACTCTTCCAAAGAAAATATTCTAACATTATCGCCACGCATAAGATTTATATTTTCTACTCCTGAAATAATATTTTGAAGTGAAAATCCTATAGTAACAGGGCGCAGATTTTCATCAAGTCTATCAATATAGCCTCTCTCCATATGAGTTCCCTCAAATAAACCACCTGCGGCATTAATAAGTTGACTTAAAGTACTCATCTTTTCAGAGATAGAATAGTAGCCAGGGTACCATACAGAACCGGATATTGAGACTCTATTATCAAAAAAATCGCGATTTAATTTGATTGAGACTACATCTCCATCCTGTAAAATAAATTTTGAAAACTCCTCAGTCTTAACATCAAATGAATGTTTCTCTGTACCGGAATTTCTGTCAACATGAATCAAATCATAATTTGCCACCTCTTTAAAACCACCTGAATATTTGATAATGTCAGCAAGTGTCTCACCATCAACAGTCTCATATTCCATTGGCCTTTTGACACCACCATTAATCGTGATAATATTTTTATAAGAAGAGACAGTAATCACATCATTGTCTTGCAATCTAATATTAGTACCAAAATCTCCGTTAAGAATAAAATCATATACGTCAAAAGTGGTTAAAAGCTCATTGTCCCTGTATAGTCTGATATCTCTCACAGTCCCCAAAGCAGTAACCCCTTTTGCCATATATAAGGCTGAACATATTGTAGAAAGAGAGGGTAAAACATATGTTCCGGGTACTGTAACATCTCCCATGACGTTTACAGAAATACTCCTGATTTTACCAACAGAAAGCTTCATTTTTGTATCGGGAACCTTCCCGGACAATCCGGAATATATTTTTGAAAGTTTTGACTTTAATATCGATTCCGCATTTTTAACTGTTTTACCGGTCAGATATACAGGACCTAAGTCAGGAATTATTATGCTTCCTTCCGGTGATACTATCCTTGTAATATTGTTGGATGCATTCCCCCAAATATCGATAATCAGTTCATCTCCGGGAGCAATAATATAATTTTCAGGGGTTGGAATATTATAACTTGGAATAAAGGTCAAATTAGAATATGTAAAGATATCATGGCCATAAATACCGGAGTTCAACCCGACAGGTTTATCAATCACATTTACCACTACCGGTTGTTCAACCATTTCATTTCTATTTATTTCACTGACGGTACCATAAATATTCTGATTTAAATTTGAGTTTTTATCATTATTTCCTGTATAATTAGTGTTGCCTGTCTGACGATTTATTATATCAGATATTTCAGACTCGGAATATCCATACGAACGGGCAATGGACTTTGCAGCTTCAATCTCAGCCGCTGTCTGCGCAGACAAAGTTGCCGACATAAAAATCAGCAAAAAGAGAGTTAGAAAGGTGAGTTTTTTCATAATTATATTTTATACTATTTTCTTATAAATGCCCACAATTTTTGTGGCCAGGTCTTATCCATACATGGTTTTTCTATCAAAAGATAAAATATTGAGCATACCACCAGCAATATCGGTATTACCACCACCAATTGTATCAAATAGTTCAAAGCATGACTATCAAATTGAGCCAAAGGCGCAGTAAATTTACAAATAAAGTAGAAGAAAGGATAATGCAATAGATAAATTGTGTAACACATACCCCCAATAACATATATCAATTTTGAAGTAAAAAATTGATTCAAATATTTTCCTTTAAATACCGAAATAAAAAGAAGAAACAAAAATACCACAAAGCCTAAATCCGGCCAGAAATAACCAAATGCGAAATAAAAGAGCATAAAAATCGAAACTAAGCCTACAAAATCAAATAAAATGCTCTTTTTATCAAGAAAATTCTTCCTGTTAAGATAAATATATGCGACAAGAAATCCAACCATAAAATAGGGTAAAAAATGAACAATAGAATAGCCTAAATGGGCACTGTCAATCTCAATATGAAATATATTTGATAACAACAAGACTATAGACATCATGGTAACTGTTATTGGTATCGCTTTTTTCCCTGTGCTAAAAAGCCACTTACAGAGGAAAGGAGCAAGTATATAAAATTGTACCTCAGTCTCAAGACTCCATGTTACCGGATTGATTGTAGACCAATCGTTGTATATTAAACAATGAGAGTAAAAAATGGTGGAAAGAAGATGTCCTATTGAGATACTGCCTGGAGTTTGTATAGAGAGAATGGACTCCAATATAAAAAAACCAAGAATCGCAATTATAAATGGTGGTTCAAGTCGGGTAAGTCGTCTTAGATAATATTTTTTTAATGAGGGCTTATCATATAGAATTGAAGTATCTTTATTTATATAATATCTGATAAACGGCATTCCAAGAATAAAACCACTGATAGAAAAAAATACGGGAACTCCAATCCCTCCCCTATTCAAAAACCAACCCAAAGAAGCCAAACAGGTAAGTCCCTGAGTATAATCATATCCTGTTATTCGGCTGAAACTTATATTGAGATGCATCATCAGCACAGTAATAATAGCGAAAAATCTGAACCCATCTATCTCAGGGATAAAATTTCTCGAATTAGTAGCGCGT
>JBAXYG010000159.1:0-4075 GCA_041670905.1 Bacteroidales bacterium | reverse complement strand
CTTTCTTATTCGGATGGACCGTTCTTTAGCAAAATGATTCTTATGAAGTTTATTACAAGTACAATTTTTAACATTGTAGTTGTTGCTATCATTGATATTTTCTCTTATAACAGTTGGAAAAGCAATAAGGCACTTGCTTTTGAGATAAAAATGCGTAGTCAGGCTAATTATCAGTATCAATTATTGAAAGGTCAGTTAAATCCCCATTTTTTATTTAACAGCTTAAATGTTCTTGATTACCTTATACATATTGATACTGAAAGAGCTTCAGATTATGTAAAAAAGTTGTCAAATGTTTATAGATATCAATTGAATATGGAAGCACAAACCACTGTTACTCTCGATGAAGAAATTAATTTTGTAAGTTGCTATGTGGCCCTTTTAAAAGAGCGCTTTACAGAAGGGTTGGATGTTAAAATTGATGTTGATAAACAGTATTTAAGAAGAAAAATTGTACCTTGTGGGTTGCAGATAATGATAGAAAATGCGGTTAAGCACAATATAGTAAGTTTTAGAAATCCATTAGTGGTTAATGTTTTTATTGAGGATGATAATCTTATAGTGAAGAATAATATAAATTTAAAAGTCCAATCCAATCCTAAAACCGGAACGGGCTTGGAAAATATTAAAAAACAATATCAGATATTGTTTAATTCGACAATTACTATTGAAAATAACGGTAAGGTTTTTTTTGTGAGGATTCCACTATTTAGATAGAATATTATGACGGTATTAATTATTGAAGATGAAATTCCCGCTCAACAGCAACTTTTAAGGTTGTTAAGTAAGCACTATCCTGAATTGAATGTAGTAGGGATTTTAGATTCCATTACAGATTCGTTTGTTTGGTTGAAAGCAAACTCTGCCGATATTATTTTTATGGATGTTGAACTTTCAGATGGTAATTGCTTTGAATTGTTCAAGATTTTAAATATAAATTCTAAAGTGATAATAACCACTGCCTATGAAAATTATGCTCTTCCCGCTTTCAGAGTAAAGTGTATTGATTATTTATTGAAACCTATTGATGAGGAGTCCTTTGTAGAATCGGTAGAACGATGTTTGTGTTTTTGCTCAGCATCAAATACTGATTCCCCAAAAAATGCTGAGGCTAATACAAAGCCAAAGATATATAAACAACGTTTCACTGTTAAGGTTGGAAACAATATAATAGTGGTAGATATCAGCAATATAGCTTATTTTTATTCTGAGAATAAGTCTACTTATATTGTCACTAATGATAGAAAGCAGTATCTTATGGATCAAAGTCTGGATTCTATCGAGGAGCAGGTAAATCCGGTGATTTTTTTTAAGATTTCAAGAGGATGCATAGCAAACCTGAATTCCATTGAGACAATTTCAAAACATTTTAACTCAAGGCTTAAAGTAACGTTGAAGCCAGGTCTTATTGACCCTATTTTAGTGTCAAGAGCTCGAGTTCCACAATTAATGGAATGGCTTGAGAAGTAGTGTAAAAATTTGAGTGACAATATTATGAAATTCGTCATCATAATATTACAAGTCAGTCCATATTAGCAATATTTTCAAGTAATTATTTAGTAGTTTCGGTATTCTAATGAAAAAATAGAATAATAGAATGCTGCAATATGATTAATAAAATAAAGTTGAGCTTTTGGAATATATTCAATATGAGCTTTGGCTTTTTGGGTATTCAATTCGGATTAGCTTTGCAAAATGCTAATGTAAGCAGGATACTTCAATCATTTGGAGCTGATGTAGAACATTTGTCGTTATTCTGGTTAGCTGCTCCTCTTACAGGAATGATTATTCAGCCTATAATTGGACACTATAGTGATCGTACCTGGACAAAATTAGGGAGGAGGCGTCCTTACTTTTTAGCAGGAGCTGTTTTAGCTTCTATAATGTTATTTTTAATGCCAAATTCTCCAGCATTGGCACCATTGCTTTCTCCTTTGTTAATTGGGGCCGGAATATTGATGATAATGGATGCATCAATAAATGTTGCGATGGAACCATTCAGAGCTTTGGTTGCAGATAAACTTCCTTCAGAGCAACGTACATTGGGGTTTTCTGTTCAGACATTTTTGATTGGTATAGGAGCAGTATGCGGTGCGGTACTTCCTTTTATTCTTACAAACTGGTTTGGGATGTCGAATGTTCCTGCGGTTGATGGTGGTGTTGCTCCAAATGTGAAATTTGCTTTTTATATTGGAGGAATCATGCTTATTTCCTGTGTATTATGGACAGTAATCCACACAAAGGAATATCCTCCTGAACCGGGAGATATAGTTGAAGAAAAAAATGGGTTTCTTGAAATATTTAAGGATTTTAAAAAGATGCCAAAGACGATGCAGCAACTCGGACTTGTGCAGTTCTTTTCCTGGTTTGCCCTCTTTTCTATGTGGGTATATATGACTCCGGCAGTTGCAGAACAGTGCTATGGAACAACAGACAGAGTTTCTGCTGCATATGGAAACGCAGGGGATTGGGTAGGTGTCCTTCAGGGAATATATAATGGAGTGGCGGCTGTTTTTGCTTTTCTTCTTCCAGTGTTAGCCCGCAAGATAGGGAGGAAAGCGACACATGGTCTCTCCTTGTTATGTGGAGCTTTGGGGTTCTCTTCTTTTCTAATTTTTAAAGACCCTAATATGCTGATTTTTTCTATGATAGGTGTTGGTGTTGCCTGGGGTAGCATTTTAGCTATGCCGTATGCAATGCTTGCCGGAAGCTTGCCGGCAAAGAAAATGGGTGTTTATATGGGAATATTTAATTTCTTCATTACTATTCCTCAAATATGTAATGGACTTATTGGCGGATTAATGGTAAAATATATTTACGGAGGCCATACTATATATGCTCTTGTATTCTCGGGCTTCTGTCTTTTGATTGCTTCAATAAGTACGGTGTTTGTTGATGATAAAGATGACCCCGTGCAACTAATATTTATTAAAAAACAAAAAATAACTAACTAAACTAGTCCTAAAATTAATCTAATAAAAAAAATCTTATGAAAAGATTGATTACTATTTTAACCTCAATTATGGTGCTCTCTTTGTCAAGTTCTTTTGCCCAATATGTGACGAAGGGAGTAGTTGTTGATAACAACAATGTTCCTGTAATTGGGGCTGCTGTTCTCCAAGTGGGAACATCGAATGGTACTGCGACCGGATTGAATGGAGAATTTATTTTAACTGTTCCATCTGCAAGTACAGTACTTGTTATTAGCTTTTTGGGATACGAGACCGTAAAAATTCCGGCTGACCAGGCTACAAAAATTGTGTTGAAAGATGATACTCAATTTTTGGAAGAAGTATTGGTAATCGGTTACGGACAGGTAAAAAAGTCCGATGCAACGGGAAGTGTCCTTGCTATTACTGCTGATGCTAAAAACAGAATACAGGCTGTAACTCCTAATGATCTATTGATGGGTAAGACTGCGGGATTACAAGTTTCTGCAGCTACCGGTGAGCCGGGTGCTCCTTCATCGATACGTATACGTGGTGGTTCTTCTCTGTCTGCATCAAATGATCCACTTATAGTTATTGATGGTGTTCCTATCGCTAATGATGGAGTGTCAGGGATGAATAATGCAATGGCATTGGTTAACCCTAACGATATTGCTACATGCTCAGTCTTGAAGGATGCTTCTGCTACTGCAATTTATGGTGCACGTGCATCAAACGGTGTGATTATTATTACGACTAAAAAAGGTAGTAGAAAAGATGGAGTGGTAAAAGTGACATATGATGCAAATGTATCAATAAGCAATCCTCGTGAATATTTGGATGTCTTGACTGCAAGCGAGTACAGAGGTATGATTGCCGATATATACGGAACTACTTCAGAAGCTTATACTCACATGGGTATTGCTTCAACAAATTGGCAGAAAGAAATATATCGGACAGCTGTAATTACCGACCACAGTTTGGGAATTCAAGGAATGGCTAAAAATATGCCGTATCGTGCATCTATAGGTTATACATTACAAGAAGGTATTTTGAAAGGTACTGATATGAATCGTGTTACCGGTACTTTGGGCCTTTCTCCTTCTTTTTTTAATAACACATTAAAACTGAATCTTAACGCAAAAGGG
>JBAXYG010000158.1:0-4116 GCA_041670905.1 Bacteroidales bacterium | reverse complement strand
CGCAACATTACCGCTTACACCGAAATGATGTGCAGTTACTCTATTATTCACAATTCCTCCTTTCACAATACCCTCTTCATCAACTGTATTTGGAATAAACAATGGAAGACCTATTGTACGACTAAAATAGGTCCAGCCTGATTTATATGAACTATTATTAAAATAATTATCAAGTCCCCCAAGTATAATTTTTCCATAAAAAGGATCATCAGGATTCTGTTGAGCCATCTCATCTTCAGTTGCAGGGCGATCATGAGCATCACCGGATTGAGATTTTGTGTAGATATACTCATAGACAATATCACTTATCCATCTATTTTTATCATTAAAACTTAAATAAATTGTATTTATCCCGTCAGGAAAATTTTGGAATCCCATTCCTGATCCATCTTCAAAAGGAATATCATGCTGAAATGTCAGAGTATAATCATCTGCCCGATAATTAATCTTAAGAATTTCACGTCCTAAATGGTTTCCAAGCACATTTGCCTGATCACTCAAAGAGGCATTTTTAGCTCCTGCTCTACCTGTTATGATTCTCAAATAATCATTAAACCCGGAAGGATTTATTGTTCCATCAGGATTAGTTCCTCCCCACTGTGCCCAATCTTCAAATCCAAAATGTAAATCTACTCTGGGAGAAATATCTATTTTGAAATAGAGTGACTGATTATGTACCCTTGTATTTTTCACATAACGATTATCAATCATCATATAGTCGGCGTAGTTACAATATACCCAAAGTTTTTTATTTGTGTATGGGACAGGAAAAGGAATAATAGAAAAATTATATCCCGGCATATTACGGCTATTACCAGAATAAACAATATTTCCATTAGATATACCCAGCCCTTTGAATTCAGCTCCTCGATATTGCATTCCGACATCCAATCGAAATACTTTCCAAAAAGAGTTTAAATATAATTCATCAACCATAAACTTATATCCACCTTCAGATAATTGTACAGCACCAGATGCTCCATAAGCAAACTGTAACTCATTTTTCCTGTTGAAATCCGATTTTAGCCCAAAAAATAACACCCCACCATCCGTATCGGGTATTAAACCATGACGATTTGTGACTGCCCAAAAAGGAAGAGAATCAGTCGTAGAAACAAAACCGGACATTGATATATCAATATCAATTTTGCGCTGAGCAAAAGAAGTGTTTCCAAAAACAATTATAAAAAAAATTAAAAATATTTTTTTTTCAAACATACTAATTATCTAATTCTTATAACTTATTTCTTATCCTCAAATTTACCCCACCCCATGAATATCCGACGCCGAATCCTGCAATCATCACATTTGTAGAAGGATGTATGCTTCCATCTTGTTTTGCATTATAGAGAGCAATTGGAATAGTTGATGATACTGTGTTCCCATATTCTTCAAGACACATGTAAAATTTTTCTTCAGGTATTCCAATTGCATCTCTTATAAAATTCATTAGAAGTTTATTTGGTTGATGAAATACAAACAAATCTATTTCTTCTAATTTTAAATTATTCTTTAAAAGAACTTGTGTAACCAACAAAGGAACAGAATTCAACGAAAAGTTGAATATTTCAGGGCCATCCATATAAAGGTAGTCAGGGGAACGCTCAACGCCATTTTCCGGATTAAGTTCTATCCCTTGATTTTTTCTCATTCTATGAGCCCCACTCTCAACTATCAAATTCTTATAGCCACTTCCATCCGTTCCAAACTCGAACTCTTCTATTTCAGCAAATCCATTCGTTGAAATCAATGTTGCAGCAGCAGCATCGGAAAACAGAGCCCTATTTCCTCTATCTTTTGGGTGTATATATTTCTGATATGTTTCAGATGTAAGCAAAAGTATATTTTTTGCAATACCTGCTGTAATTAAGCCTTTGGCTATTCCAAGCCCATAAACATAACCTGAATGCCCTAAGTTGTAATCAAAAGCAAGTATATTTTTTGAGAAGTGCAGTTTATCCTGCAATATACAAGCTGTAGTCGGCAAGAAATAATCAGGACTTTGTGTGCAAAGTATAAGAGCATCAATTGTGCTCCTGTCAATAGAATATTCTTCTAACAACCGATTTGCAGCACATTCAGCCATATCACCAGCAGTTTGAGCACCGGAAATGTACCTTTTGGAAATTCCTATCTTTGAAATCTTCTTCTCAGACCAATCAGGAAAATCTTTGATAATATCGGCATTTGTCTCGAAAGCCTTGGGCAGATAATATGATACAGCTTTGATAAAGACTTTCATGACGGCATCCTTAAATTTATCAACTTGAACAGATCTTCAATAGTCTCATTATTTCGGATTTCTGCCCCGGTAATTTTTACATGATATTTATTACTCACCATGCCCATGATTGTAAGTCCCATTAAAGAATCCCACTCCTCAATATCTTTATAAATAGTTTGTGAAGTAATGTTTTCAGCAGACAATTCTACCTCTTCAGCAAAATCTTTGATAAAATCGTTTATTTCCATAATAGTTGTTTAAATAGTAAAAGTAATAATATTATATCAATTTATTAGAAACCTCATATTATCACCATTTAGTTACAGCGGTGAGAATTTTTACAACCTCTTTGATAACAGTTTCAACTTTATCCAAAGCTTTTGGCACTTTTGACATCTTTGACACCCTTGTTCGAATAGTTTTTGAAAGTTTGTTCAGTTCCACTGTACTCTCTTCCAACTCTTTAATTATTCCTTTCTGAAGTTTGGCTATTGCAACTCTCTCGGCATCTCTCAGTGCCACTGCCGACATTTCCATAAGTTCACGTTCATCCTGTGAAATATCTTCAGATTGACGTTTTTTGTCCACATTTTTGATTGCAGATTGAATCTCTTTTAAAGAAAGCTCATTTTTAGTTTTTTTCATCGCTTTGTAACTCTTTAACCAATGTATTCAATTGAGCAGACAATGTATTAAGTTCGAGAATCTCTTCATATATAAACTCGATCTTCTTTCTCTTTTCCAGTTCAACCATAAGTTTATGGTGAGCCTTTTTCAAACTCTTTAGTGCAGAGATACATTTATTTCTTGTATCCTTTGTTTTTGAAATTTTTTGCATTAACTCAATATAATGTCTGTCAATATCAATGTCGGGGATTGTCTCTGATGCCTCCAACCTTTCCAAATATGCAAGATAATTTAATTTTAGTCCCTCCTCTTCATTTTGAATCAGTTCTGTCATTTTATCTCTCTTAAGAGCCTTAATCAAAGCATCTGTACATCCTGAAACGATAGTGTCTCCTGTGGCAACAAAATCCTTAACAAGTTTTGCCTGACGGATTCTCATATAACTCTGAGTAAAATATCCCAGATATCTTCCCGACAATTTTGCTATTCCGACCGAAATATCCTCTTCACTCCAATCAAGAGCATTATATTTTATAAAAACAGAGTCTATATTATTTCCTATTCCTCTGAATTCCGTTCCAATCCCTTTCCATCTTACATCACTGCTGATGCTTTTTAGTGCTCTTAAATAACTATTGAGCACATTGACATAAATGTTTGCATTTTTGATTATTTTCTGATCTGCAATTTTCCCTTCAGCAAGAGAATTTATCTCCTTGTAACGGGCATCCGCAGAACTTAGTGATGCCGCATAAAAGAGACCTCTTTCAACCCGAATTTCTGAGAGCTCTTCAAATATTACTGCAGGAGCCACTAAAACGCTATCAGAGGTAGCCGAAAGATTGTTTACTATCTTAAGCTGTGAATCTGTCAAAACTGCACAAGAGGTACAGAACAGTAATAATAGTAACAATAAGTTATACTTAAAAAATTGCAACATAATCAAGCAACTTTTACTTCATTTTATTTGCATCATTTACAAATGTCTCAACACCTTTATCTGTCAGCGGATGATTAAGCAAACCCAAAATTGCTTTCAGGGGGCATGTTGCAACATCTGCTCCTGCCTGCATACATTGAATAATATGCAAAGTATGGCGGATTGAAGCTGCAAGTACCTGTGTTTTATATCCATAATATCTAAATATTTCCACTATCTGAGACACAAGTGCTACACCATCATTTGATATATCATCAAGCCTCCCCACAAATGGTGAAACATAAGTTGCACCTGCCTTAGCTGCCAAAAGCGCCTGCCCAACTGT
>JBAXYG010000157.1:0-4142 GCA_041670905.1 Bacteroidales bacterium | reverse complement strand
TAACGTATGGGCAGTATCAAAAAAAAACATTAAACTTCTTAATGAAATTAACTTTTGGTTCGCTGATTTCAAAAATGACAGATTATTCAAACAATTGAAAAAAAGATATTTCAGATCATACAAAATTGAACCGTATCTTGAACAAAACACTGTGGCTTATGGTCTCTCGCCATATGATGCCATAGTCAAAAAATACGGCAAATATATAGGTATGGATTGGAGACTTCTCTCATCTCTAATATATGAAGAATCAAGATATTACATGGGCGTAGAATCAAATAAAAGTGCAAAAGGGCTTATGCAGATAAAAGCATCCACTGCAGAACATTACGGGGTAGAGAATATATATGACCCCGATTTAAATATTAAAGCAGGTTCACTCCATATTCAATATCTTCTAGAAATGTTCAAAGCAGAAGGTCTTGACTCAACAAATGTCATAAAATTTACCCTTGCTGCATATAACGCAGGAGAAGGTCGTATAGCAGATTGTCGTAAACATGCGGCATCAAAAGGATTTAATCCGGATGTCTGGGAGGAAGTGTCAAAATCTTTTTCAAGTATGCCATCATTCAGCGGAAAAGTAACAATCAATTATGTAAATGATATACTTGATAGATACGAAAAATACAAAACAGTGATAAAATAGTTATTCAACCCGCAAAGTTTTATCAGGGCTTACACGGGATACAAAAATGGAAGAGAGCATCAATATTAACATTATTACTGCCATCGAAATCACATCTATGATAAGCAGAGAGGCTATATCTAATTTTACTGGGACATATTTAACAAAATAATTCTCAGGGTTAAGTGTTATAACCTTGAAATACTTCTGGATATAATAGAATAGAACTGCAACAACATTCCCCCACCATAAACCCTTTTCCACAATATGAAAGGCTCTATAAAGGAAAACTTTTACCACACTCCAGTTTGTCATGCCAAGTGACTTAAGGAGACCAATCATAGATATCTTTTCAAACAAAATTATCAGCAGTGCAGATATCATGTTGAAACCGGCAACTGCCATCATCAGAATCAATACTATCAGCACATTGAAATCAAGCAATGCAAGCCAATCAAATAAATGTGAATAAACTTTGGTTACCGGCAGCACAAAAAAAGGTGAATCTTCTTTAGTGGAGTACTCATATATTATACTCGCAACAGCTTTTCCGGTTGACTCAATGTCACAGTTTGCATCTATATTCACTTCAATAGCAGAAACCTGATCCTTTTTCCACCCGTTAAGCCTTTGAACATGCCTTTTATCAACTATTACATGAGTCATATCAATCTCTTCAAGTTGAGCATCAAAAAGACCACATATGGTAAATTTTCTCACCTTTAGTTCATCTCCTATGAAATACGCAACCATACTGTCCCCCAATTTGTATCCCAATTTGTTTGCAAGTCTTTTGGAAATCATAATATCATTACCAATACGCCCATTATAATCTGGAAGATGCCCCTCAACAAGGGCAGATTTAAAGAAGCTGAAATCATAAAAAGGATCTACCCCCTTAAAATATACACCCTGAATATTGTCGTTAGTTTTCAACAAACCGGAACAATATGCTACAGAATGAAGGGAATTTACACCTTTAAGATCAAGTATTTTTTTTCGAAATGAAATAGAATCCGATGAAGGATACTTTTCATTTATAGACATTTGTCCAGGAGCCACTAGATTTATGGCGCCTGAAAATCCAACAGCCTTTTCCCTTATCTCACTCTTGAATCCGGCAACGATCATTACGGCGATAATCATCACCCCAACACTTATAGCTACAGAAATCCACGCAATACGATTGCTTATCTTGCTGAGATGACCGTTTTCGGCCCCTTCTCCCCCTAATTTTCTTGCAATAAATTTACTCGGATTCATATATACAAATTTAGTGTTTTTATAAAAGAATCTATTGTTATTTAAGTCCGAACTCAAATACTATTTCATTCTCATAAATTTCGTCGGCTGTTAGAGGAGTAAAAGGAAATTCTGATCTATTTGGAGAGTCAGGAAAAGCTTGACATTCAAGGGCTACACCATCATAATCCACATATTTTTTTCCGCTCTTTGAAATTGGGGTACCGGAAAGCCAGTTACCTGTATATATTTGAATTCCCGGCTGATCTGTATGAACAGTCAATTTTATTCCCGATGTCTCTTCCGAAAGTTCAGCAACTTTTTTAAGTACACCTTTATTCCAACCATCTACTGCCCAGCAATTATCATATCCTTTCCCATATTTTATCGCAGGAAACTCAGCAGAAATTCCTTCACCTATTTTTCTTTCAGAGGTAAAATCCATCGGAGTTTTCTCAACGGAGGTCAATTCTCCTGTAGGAATCAATGTCGGATCCGTAGGGAGATATTTTGATGCGTAAATTTTCAGTAAATGTTCTTTTATATCTCCGCACCCCTCCCCTTTAAGATTAAAATAAGCATGATTTGTAAGGTTTACGACAGTTTTTTTATCGCTTTTAGCTTTAATTAATAAACTAAGCACATTATCCTCACTCCATGTATATTTTGCCTCAACCAAAAGATTTCCTGGATATCCGGCATCCATATCGGGACTATCAAGAGCAAAAGTCACACTTCCAGCCTCAGTCCAACTAGACCAAATTCTGTTTGCGTAACAATCAGTTCCCGGTCCTCCATGAAGATGGTTTGGTCCGTTGTTTATCGCCAGTGTGTATTCATTACCGTCAAGAGAAAACTTTCCTTTAGCAATCCTGTTGGCGTAACGGCCTGGGATTTTTCCCATACAAGGTCCGTCAAAAATATAACTCTCAGCATCGGCATAGCCAAGAGAAACATCGGTAATCACACCTTCTTTATCCGGAACACATACAGAAATAATTCCTGCCCCATAATTGCTCAGAGAGATTTTTGCTCCGCTTGCGTTGATAATGGTATATCGTATAATATCTTTTCCATCAGGAGTTTTACCCCAGATTTTTTTTTCAATCATATTAAGAAAGTTTACGAGCACCATCACCCATCACAACATCTATCACACGTGGCTCAATATTAAATTTTTCAACATATTTTGTTTTTACCTCAGCAATATAACCAGCATACGCCTCATTTTTTACCAAGTTTATAACACAACCTCCAAAACCGCCACCCATCATACGGGCGCCTATGACACCATCGTTCTTTTTAGCTATTTCTACAATAAAATCAAGTTCTTTACAGCTCACACCATATTCATTGCTCAGACCTTCATGAGAACCATACATTTTTTGTCCGAATATCTTAAGATCATCTTTTTCAAGAGCATCACAACCATCCATCAATCTCTGATTTTCGTTTATTACATATGCACATCGCTTATAAACGATTCCATCCATTTCGTTTTTGTATTTATTCAACATATCCAAAGAGATGTCACGAAGTGACTCAATTCCCTTTTCATGTTGGGAAACAATCGCAACACCAGTCTCACATTGAGTTCTGCGAACATTATATTCTGAAGAAGCTAAAGTGTGTTTTACCATAGTATCTATCAGAACAACTTTACACCCTTTTGGATTAAATGAAATCAATTCATAATCCAAAGAGCGACAGTCAAGACGAATTACCTTACCCTCTTTTCCCATCAAAGAAGCAAATTGATCCATAATGCCACAACGTACACCCACATAATTATGTTCAGTCATCTGGCCTATCTTTGCAAGATCATTCAATGAGAAGCCCAATTCAAAAATGTCATTTATAGCATAACCGAAAGCACTTTCCAAAGCAGCCGAAGATGAAAGACCTGCACCAAGTGGAACATCTCCTCCAAAAACACAGCAAAAGCCTTCAAGCTTCGCTCCACGTTTCTTCATTTCTTGGACCACACCATAAATATAGCAAGCCCACTGTTCTTTTGGTTTTTCTCCATTAATATCAAAAGAAACTCTCTGATCGTAATCCAAAGAATATACATCTACTTTTGATGTCCCATAAGGGCTGATAGCCACAGTAATACCCTTATCAATAGAAGCAGGAAGCACATATCCCGAATTATAATCGGTATGTTCTCCAATAAGATTAACCCTACCCGGTGCGGCATAAAGCGAACAATTCGTCGTACCAAAAATCTTTTCAAAACGCTCTTTTACATAATTTTTGTCTATCATCACTT
>JBAXYG010000156.1:0-4159 GCA_041670905.1 Bacteroidales bacterium | reverse complement strand
TTCAATGCCTCTTAAAAATATTGAAGAAATAGAAAAAAGATATGATGTTGTAAGTTGTTTTGTTTCCGACCTCCAAATGCAGAAAAAAATTCAATCTTCAATCGGAGATATCGGCGATTTGGAGAGAATCATATCAAAAGCCGCCGCGGGGAAAATAGCACCAAGAGAAGTTCTTCAATTGGGACGGGGGCTAAAATGTATTTTATCCATAAAGGAAGAGACAGGCAAAACTGAGACTCTGAAACCAATTGCAGATGAACTGAATATCTGCTCAGAACTCTACAAAATAATATCAACACAACTCCTTCCCGAAGCAGCATCACAAATCGGAAAAGGAGAGGTCATTGCCTCAGGCGTTTCTAAAGAACTTGACGAACTACGCAATACCTTACACCATGGAAAAGAGATACTGCTGCAAATACAACAACACGAAAAAGAACGTACCGGTATTTCTTCTCTGAAAATAAGCTATAATAATGTATTTGGATACTACCTTGAAGTACGCAATACTCACTCTGATAAAGTTCCACCCGAATGGGTACGCAAACAAACTCTCGTTAGTGCAGAAAGATATATTACCCCGGAATTAAAAGAATATGAAGAGAAGATTTTCGGTGCAGAAGAAAAAATTCTTATCCTTGAATCTTCCCTTTTTATAAATATAGTTTCAAAAATACAAGAAAATATCTCCTCTCTTCAAAAAAATGCATCAATAATTGCTCGACTTGATTGTCTTGTGGGATTTGCTGAACTAGCCATCTCCAATAAATACTGCAGACCTCATATGAATAATGGCTTAGACCTCTCAATTATAAGGGGCAGACATCCGGTAATTGAAACAATGATGCCTATCGGAGAACAGTTCATAGAAAACGATTTATACCTTAGTAACAATTCACAACAAATAATCATTTTAACAGGGCCAAATATGGCAGGGAAATCGGCCTTTTTAAGGCAGACTGCCTTAATAGTACTCCTTGCTCAGATTGGATGCTTTGTCCCCGCCGAGAAGGCGGAAATAGGCCTTATTGATAAGATCTTTACCCGTGTCGGCGCTTCAGATAATATTTCCAGGGGAGAATCCACCTTTATGGTGGAGATGCTTGAAACTTCAACTATCCTGCATAACCTCTCTGAAAGATCACTGGTTCTGCTTGATGAAATAGGTAGAGGGACCAGTACTTTTGATGGAATGTCAATAGCGTGGGCTATAGTAGAATATCTGCACGAAGGAAATGACACGACTACCAATTGTAAAGCTAAAACCCTCTTCGCAACACACTATCATGAGTTAAATGACCTTGAAAATATATTTGAACGAGTCCATAACTTTCATATATCAACAAAAGAGATGGATGGGAAAATAATATTTTTAAGAAAACTTTGTCCTGGAGGGGTTTCTCACAGTTTCGGTATACATGTTGCAAGATTAGCCGGTATGCCTGATACAGTTGTTAAAAAAGCTGAGGAAAAACTTAAATTTCTAGAGGAAAATGAACCGGAAAAAAATAAAAAAATAGAGAATAACACAAAGATTTTAAAGAAATCCAAGCCGGTACAACTTTCTCTTTATCAACTTGAAGACCCGTTACTGGAAGATATCCGTGATGAATTGAAAAATATTGATATTAACAAACTGTCTCCTTTGGATGCATTTGACACCATAAGAGCATTAAAAAAGAAAATCGGACTTTAGGGAGGATTTATTTATGAGTAATTTTATAAAGAAGTTTAGAAGTGTGACCAAGTTGATTGGTGAAAGTATAGATTTTGCATTTTCTCAACTTAAAGTTGATAAATTCCGTACTTTCTTATCTCTTTTGGGTGTATGTATTGGCATTTTTTCCATAGTTGCAGTATTTTCAGTTGTTGATGCCCTAAAAACCAGCATAAAAAAAGGATTTGATACTTTTGGTAGTGACGTTGTCTTCATTGAAGATTTTCCTATGGTACCTGAAGAAGATGATAATGGAGTATATAAATGGTGGGAATATCGTAAAAGACCATCAGTTATCCTTGAGGAATATCAGTATTTAAAAACAAACGGAACAACATTCAACAAAATGACTTTCGTAAGTAATTTTAGAAAATTACTAAAATTTAAAAGAAATTCCTTTGGAGATGGGGTTATTGCAGGAGGAACTTCAGATTGGGAAATTGCCATACCGGGAGAAATTGAGGAAGGTAGAACCTTCTCTCCTATAGAAATGCAGAATGGTTCACATGTTGTAATCATCGGAAACAAAGTAAAAGAGACTTTATTTCCGGAAGGAGAAAATCCCATCGGTAAAATCATAAAAATTGGTAATAATGAAGCAATAGTTATTGGTGTATTTAAAAAAGAGGGACAAAACATGGTAAGTATATTCAACGTAGATGCGGTAGCAGTAATTCCTATCAAATTTTCAAAGAGTATTATAGAAATAAAAAATACAGGCACCATGATTATGGCAAACCCAGGCAAAGATGCATCAAAAGACGATTTTACCAATGAAATGAGAATACTTATGCGTGGCATCCGAAGACTGACCCCTGCTCAAAAAGACAATTTCTCTATTAACCAGATGTCCTTCATAATATCACAAGTTGATAATGTTTTCAAAACCATCAATTTAGTTGGCTGGATAATAGGAGGATTTTCACTTCTTATAGGAGGATTCGGCATTGCCAATATAATGTTTGTATCAGTAAAAGAAAGAACTAATCAAATCGGAATTCAAAAGGCACTCGGAGCAAAAAAATATGTTATTCATACTCAATTTTTGATTGAATCGGCCACTTTAGCCATTGCCGGCGGTTTTATGGGAATTCTACTCGTATATGTTATTTCTTTAGCTATTCCTGATTTAGGGGGAATAATGATTATTCTTACTGCAAAGAATATAATTAAAGGACTTCTTATTTCCTCTGTTATCGGAATTATTGCCGGTGTAGCACCAGCACGATCAGCAGCAAATTTAGATCCCGTAGAAGCTATTAATTCTTAAATAGCATCATCAATGTATGTTTCTTTTCAGTATTCAATATCATGAATTGATCCATATTCAATATCATGGATTGACTTTATTTATAGGGTGTCACTCCAACAATATAACACTTTATTATTAACACATTATACATATAAGTAATACTTAAAATAGATTTTTAGTAATTATTATTAATGAGATTATATTTAAAATAAAAGCGCCCGGCAAAATGTCGGGCGCTTTAGGTTTTCAACTACAATAATCGTCTGTTAGAAACGGATACCTATCTTAAGTTGCGGATAAGTAAATGCTCTAAGATTATGATTCATTGCATAATATGCGTTTTGTCCTTGTACTTGTAAGTGCATTAATGAGTATTGATAAGCGACAGGAGCCACTTCGAAACCGAGAATAAGACCCGGAGCCAAAGAATAACCTACTCCCATAGTAATACCGCCACCAAATCCCAATACCTGACCAGCTCTACCAGAAGCTCTGTATATTGCGATATCTTCATCTAAGTTATCACCTGTATCAGACTCAACAGTTTCACCGGTATAAGGATAGTATGCTTCAATGCGAGCCATCTTGAATTGACCGAATACACCAAGGTATGGGTTAATTCTTGGATTCTTTACTTTAAAATAGTAATTAGATCCAATTTGGACCATTAAGCTATTTGTTACCGCGCCAAGAATTGCTTTTTGAGCATAAATGTCGCCAACACCAACAGTGACCTCATTTTCAGAAGGATTAACCACTCCGGAAAGACCGAATGATTCTCCCTCGATAAAATCTTTGTCAGGTTGCATGTTAACATTGTAAGCACCCATAAGGTTGATATCAAATCTATTTGAGATAAAATATTTTCCTTGAATACCTGCTATGTTAGTAAGGCTGTTATAGTTTAAAGAACCGATGTTCAAGACAGTAGTAGACAAATCAGACGAAATATAACTAGTACCTCCTATGCCGGTACTTGTACCGTCAGCATTTGGTAGTAGATAAAAAAGTCCGCTGTAGTCATTAAAGAACTGACCTTGGCCCAGAGCCAAATCAATCTGCCATTGTCCCGCTTTTGGAGCAAACATACACCCACAACTTTCTTCCGGTTGTGCCATTGCAGGCACAACCATGAAGATTGTTAATAGTAATATGCTTAGTTTTTTCAACATTGCGTTTGTTAATTTTAA
>JBAXYG010000155.1:0-4164 GCA_041670905.1 Bacteroidales bacterium | reverse complement strand
TGAATATCTGAAATAATAGGAGTTAATATGCCCATCTCTCTCAATCGCTTTTTTATAATCTTTAAAGCTTCAACCTCTTTGAGGCCTTGCGTTGTAAGACGAATCATCTGAGCTCCTGCATTAACCATATCAATACATTGAGACACAGAAGACTCTATATCCAGTGTGTCAGTATTGCACATAGTCTGCACTACGATAGGATAATTACCGCCTATATTTACATCATTACCTATTTTAAAAGATATACTGTTCATGACTGGAAAATAAGAGTTACCACAAGTGTACAAATAAAGCCAAACTTATCATAATGTTGTGAGAATATCCAAATAACCAATACTCATCACTTATCTTATTAGTATGATAAACACTACAGAAAGAATATTTGTAATTTCCTTCAAGGTGCAATTCAAAAGGATTAAATACGAAACCTAATCCCGCACCACCAATAACTCCATAATCGTGACGGATGTCATACTGGTCAAATCCTCCTTCTTTATCTGTGCTAAGCCTGTATCCATAATAAGTTCCAATGTTTATGAGAAATCTGAATCGAGAAAAATCTATCCTGAATTGTGATATTAGTGGAAATTCTAGTATTTTATATTTCTCATTATAACTATAAGTTGAGCTATATCCTTCTTCTCCATATTTAACTCCGAATTGTAACCCGAAATTGGGTAGAAAATCCCACAAATCATGATAATAAGTGTATAACAATGAGATATTTATTGGGGTATTAATGTCAACCTCTCCTAAACTGGGAGTGAAATTCACGCCGCTAATATTATAAGAGTATTTAACACCTAACATATGAATACTTTTATATTTCTTTTCAACTTTTTTTGCTATAATCAAAGTGTCTGGGCTTTCAACAATATCTTGAGCAAAAATGTGGAATGAAAAGAATAATAAAAAAATCAGAATAGCAGCTTTCTTCATTTGAAAAATTCCTCCATATTTATTGTCTGTTCCAAATCTGTTTTTTCTGGGACTTCAATAATATCAGTTCCTGATAGAAGCTTATATAACAATACTTTTTCAGGTTGTCTTTTAGCAAGAAGATTACCTGTATCAAAAATGCCGTTGTTATTCAAATCTTCAGTAATTCTGATTGAATACTTACCGGCTTTCAGGTAAGGAAAATATAGTCTCGTGTCTGAAGTTAGTATATATTTTCTGAACACTTTGTCTCTTTTTTCATTGACAAGCTCAAAAATATATCTTGATTTGGTATTCATAACATCAAGAGTGATAGAACTCAAATTGTCACTGTTTGGAAGTGTTATTTTTTGCATTTCCTCCTTATTTGGAAGATGATTAAGGTTTATAAATGTTCCTTTTGGAATGGATATTTTATAATCATATCCTGGTTTATATTCTTCAACAGAACGGAATACATATCTTCTTATATCAGTAGAATCTTGTGATAAGATGAATTTCTTATCAACAGTCTGATTTTTAGGGTTAGTCTCTGTAAATTTAATAGAATCAGGTGTGCATTGAATCAAAGGATAGTCAAAATCAAAAATAACGCCCGACTGTTCAACTGTCTCACTATCCAAAGTTATTTTAACTGATAATAATGAATCAGGTTTTTCAGTCTTAGTGTCATTTGTAATCACATTTTTTAGACCTAACGATATATCTTCAGTAAATGGAATCAGTTTACCAGTAGAATCTGTTTTCATATAGTTTATTTTAAGCAATAAACTGTCTTCAAGAGGGTAGGAGGTATTAATCCAAAAAAGCATACTGTCTCTGGTTGGATTAAATTGAGTAGTTACTGCAGAAGTATCAATACCGAAAATATTAAAAGAATTTATTTCTGCGTATGGCGCATTAAATTTAAGAAATCCCATATTTTTGGAATTTCTTCCGCTATTTTTAATATATTGTTTTGTCTGAAATTCAGTAAATAGCGAAAGGGATAGTTGTGGATGCCTTGCTTTGCATCTAACAGTATCTTTCATTTTAAAATATGAGAGTTCATATATTGAATCGCGAATAACCCATGAAGGAACATATGCAGAATCCAAAAAAGCTATTTTATCTGTACTTGCACTATATTTACTATCAGAGTCCTCATCAGTATAAGCATAGATTCTGTATGGAATTGGTTTAAGGTTTCTGATTATAAAATATCCCCATTCATCACTTTTCACAGCGGCATCTGGGAAAGTCTTAAAACATGCTGAGTCGGAAAGATCAGAATATAAAGCTATAAGAACATTTTTTGCTGGTTGCAATGTCTGGCAATCAGTTATTGTTCCTGTACAGAAAAGAGAATCTATTTCATTTCCTGTTGAAAAACTGTAAACCAATCTTGGAGCAATATTTCCCTCATTGTTATCTACAAGAGCCTGACCAAAGTCAATATAGTATGTTTTATCAGCTTGTAATGTGTCCTTAAAAGTTACAACTATATTTTTACCTTTTACTTTTACTGTAGGTTTTCTTTTCTGTGGTGGCGATAGATAAATATCTGCAGGAGTCTTAACTACTGTATATTCATTATATAATAATGATATTTTAGCCCCATATCTTGGAAAATTTGTGGTGTTTTTTTGAGGTGTAACTTTTAATAATACAGGAGGTATAGTATCCTTTGGCCCGCCACTGGGTGGTGTTGTGGTGTTTGCACAAGACTTTGATATAACACAACAAAAAACAAACGAAATAATAATAAAAAATGTGATTAATCTATCCTTCATATTCTAATTAACATTTGTTCTCACTGCATTTTCAACGCCTTTTATCTTACGTAGACTTTTTATGAGTTTATCAAGATCATCAGTATTGTGGACATATAGATCGATATATCCTTCAAATATCTCATCGTGAGTTTCAATCAATATTTTCCTTATGTTAACTCCAAGTACAAGGGATATCTCTTTTGTCAATTCATTTATAACACCTACTCTGTCTATACCGTTGACAGAAACCCTTGCAAGATAAGACATAACAAAATATTTGCTCCACTTGGCAGAAACAATCTTGTGTCCCTCTTTTGCGGCAAGATTTGTAGCAACCGGACAACTTTTCTTATGAATGACCACATTATCTTCATCATTAATAAATCCAACTACACTATCACCTGGTATAGGATTACAACAATCAGCCATCTTAAATGAGATAGTACCTTCGTCAAGATTTTCTTTAAGAATATAGTCCTCAGAATTATCAATCTTTCCTAATTTCTTTATAGGATTGAGAATACGTACGCCCCACATCTGAACGTTTCTTTTTTCCGCATTTGTTTTAAGCGCTTTTTCAAGATCAGAGAGATCTATAATGCCCAATGCAATTTTATTATATAACTCATCTTTACCATTTGTGAGTTTATAATAATCAACTAGTTTTTTTATAACTCTTGTTTGAACCATAACATTATGCTCAGCTAACTTACTTTTAAGAATAGTCATCCCTTCTCTGATATTGTTTTTTGTATCATCCTTAAGGGCATCCATTACCAGGCTTTTTGCTTTATTTGTGAGAAGAAATTCGAGCCATTCCCGTTTTGGTTTTCCTGTTTCTGAAGTTATTATTTCAACCTGATCTCCATTTGTTAAAACATGAGATAGAGGTAAAAGTTTTTGATTGATTTTAGCAGCAATAGCTTTATTACCTATTTGAGAGTGAATACTATATGCAAAATCGAGAGCAGTACTTCCTTTTGGCAGGCTTTTCGATTCCCCTTTAGGTGTAAATATGAATATATCAGTTGACAGAAGTTCTTTATGAAAATCATCCAAAAACTGAAGGGCATTTACATCCGGATTTTCTAAAACTTCTCTTACTTGCTTCATCCAAATATCAAGCTCAGTATCAGTATCTGCGTTATCTCCAGGCCCTTTTTTATAAAGCCAATGTGAAGCAACACCTTTTTCTGCTATAGAATTCATCCTTTCACTACGTATCTGTATTTCAATCCAGTTTCCGCCTGGAGCCATAACAGTAAGGTGAAGGGCCTCATAACCATTGCTTTTTGGCTCTTTAACCCAGTCTCTTGTTCTGTCAGGCTTGTATCTGTATTTATTTGTGATAAGTGAAAACATTTGCCAGCATTGTTCCCTCTCGCTTAATCCTTGCTTTGCTTCAAAAATTATTCTTACTGCAAATAAGTCGAATATCTGTTCAAATGGTATATTCTTGGTATTCATTTTA